>JAEZCN010000194.1 GCA_023433515.1 Pseudomonadota bacterium | reverse complement strand
GGCGGAACTGGTAGACGCGGCGGACTCAAAATCCGTTGCCCTAAAAAGGCGTGTGGGTTCGATTCCCTCTCCCGGCACCATCAAGATCTATTGATGAATTTTTGCAGCAATTGTGGCGCCCGAGTCGCCCTCAAAGTTCCCGAAGGGGATTTCCTGCCGCGTCACGTATGCGACAGCTGCGGCACCATCCATTACGTAAACCCGAAGCTGGTCGTGGGCTCCGTGCCCGAGTACGAAGGCCGGATCCTGATCTGCAAACGCGGCATCGAGCCGCGGATCGGCTACTGGACCATCCCAGCGGGGTTCATGGAGAACGACGAGACCCTCGAGGCGGGTGCGGCGCGCGAGGCGCGCGAGGAAGCGCGCATCGAGGTCGAAATCGGCAGCCTGCTCCTGCTCGCGAACGTGACCTCGGCCCGGCAGGTGCACGTGTTCTTCCGTTCCCGGATGCTCACGCCCGACTTCGGCACGACGCACGAAAGCCTCGAGGTCAAACTGGTCACTCCGCAGGAGATCCCGTGGGGAGATCTCGCGTTCCCGAGCACCGAATGCGCGTTGCGCCGATACGTCGAGGACCGTGCCGCGGGCGTGGAGCGCCATCACGTGGCGGAAATGCAGAGACGCTTTTAGGCCTTCTTTTTTCTACTTTGGAGCCGCTTCGGGCAGAATAGCGCCCCCGCGAAATCGGCGGGGTCTACACAGGATCTGATCGATGGCGTTCGTGGTCACGGAAGCGTGCATCAAGTGCAAATACACCGATTGCGTGGAGGTGTGTCCGGTCGACTGTTTTCACGAGGGCCCGAACTTCCTCGTGATCGATCCGGACGAGTGCATCGATTGCACGTTGTGCGAACCGGAATGCCCGGTCGAGGCGATCTTCTCCGAAGACGAAGTGCCGACCGGCCAGGAAGAGTACAAGAAGCTCAACGCCGAACTGGCCAAGAAATGGCCGGTGATCACCGAGAAGAAGCCCGCCCCGGATGACGCCAAGAAATGGGAAGGCGTCACCGACAAACGCAAGCTGCTCGAGACCTGACATTTACCGGTCGACGGTGCCTGGCACCTTCAACCGGTAAAACTAACTACAGGCGGCCGGTCTTGAGGTAGTTCGCGAGCTTCGCGGGCGGGGCGTAACCCGGAAGCATCTCCCCGCTGGGCAGGAAGATCGCGGGCGTGCCCTCGACGTCCAGCTTCTGGCCGAGCTCGAAATCCCTCGCGACGATGTCGGAGGCGCACTTGGGCGCCTTGATGTCTTCACCATTCTTCGCGCGGGTCAACGCGTCATTGCGATTCGCCGAACACCACACGGCTTCCGCCTTGTGCCAGGAGTCCGTGTTGGGACCGGTGCGCGGGAAGAACAGGTATTGCACACGGATGCCGAGCCGGTTGTATTCCGCGATCTGCGAATGCAGGCGACGGCAGTAACCGCAATCGATGTCCGTGAACACCGTGATCGTGTATTTCGGATCCTTGGGCGAGAACACGAGCATCTCGCTTTCCGGGATCTGCTGGAGGATTCCGTTGCGGATGCCGCGCCGGCGCGTTTCCGTGAGATTGGAATCCTTGTCCACGTCGATCATGTCGCCGACGAGGACGAACCGGCCGTCGGCCGAAACATAGTTGATGTCCGAGCCGCGCTGGATTTCGTACAGGCCCGGAATGGGGGAAATGCGCACGTCTTCGAGCTTGAGGCCGCCGAGCTTCTTGACGATCTCGGCGCGCGGATCGGGTTTCGCGGCGGCCGGCTCCGTCTTGGCCGTCTGGGCGATGACGGCTCCTGCGAACGCCAGGGACGCCATGGCGGCGAAAACGCGAATGAAGTTCGAGGGCATGTGAAGGCTCATTCCACGGGATGCGGCTTTCGACTGCGGCGCGACGACGAAGTTCGCCACGGCTGCAAGTCTATCAGCGCCCGGAAGTGGGCGTCGGAAGGGGCCTAAACCCACCGGGATAATCGCGTTGCGGGGGCTCGACCGGCCCCGCGCACTCATCCGCGCGGGTGGTGAGTCCCGTGCAGCTCTTTCATGCGCTCGCGCGCGACGTGCGTGTAGATCTGCGTGGTCGAAAGGTCCGAATGACCCAGCAGCATCTGCACCACGCGCAGATCGGCGCCGTGATTGAGCAGGTGTGTCGCGAACGCGTGACGCAGCGTGTGCGGCGACAGTTCCTTGTCGATCGCCGCCTTGCGCGCGTAACGCTTGATGATGTGCCAGAAGGCCTGGCGCGTCATGCGATCGCCGCGGCGCGTCGGGAAAAGATAGTCGGTGGTGCGGTCGAGCAGGATCTCGCTGCGCGGCGCGCGCACGAAGTCCGTCAGCCAGCGCACGGCTTCCTCGCCGAGCGGAATGAGTCGCTCGCGATTGCCCTTGCCCATGATCCGGATGACACCCTGGTTGGTGTTGATCTGGTTGTACTTGAGATTCACGAGCTCCGAGACGCGCAGGCCCGTGGCGTAGAGCACCTCGAGCATCGTGCGGTCGCGGTGACCCAGCGGATCGGAAATGGCCGGCGCGCCGAGCAGTGACTCGACTTCTTCCTCGGTGAGCGACTTCGGCAGCGAGCGGCCGATCTTCGGCATCGCGATCTGCGCGGTCGGATCGTCGCGGATCACGCCCTCGCGCACGAAGTACCGGAAGAAGCGGCGGAAAGACGAAAGCTGCCGCGCGGTCGAACGGGGACGTGCGCCGGCCTCCACGCGATACGCGATGAATCCGAGCAGGTCCGCGCGCGTGGTCTCGATGATCGGCGTGCCGCGCTCCGCCAGCCAGCGCGCGAGCGCCGTCAGATCGGCGCGATACGCGGCAAGCGTGTTCGCTGACAGCCCGCGCTCCATCCAGACCGCGTCGAGAAACTTCGAAACGGTGGCATCGGCGGTGTCTGCGGCGTGAACTTCGTTCTGCGCTGTAGCTTGTTTGACCAAGTCGTGGCTGCCTTGATACGTATGCGGATTAACGCTTCGCGCCAGTATGGAGACGGGCAGTCCGTCGAGGGCGTGATGACCTTCACAGCTCGGGAAAACCATTAACATAAAGAGAACCAGTTCACATGATTCGCGCCACGGAACATCCAGAAAGCCGCGCATGAGTTCGAATGCGTCTCCAGCTCCCTGGCCGGCTATCGTCTCCGTGCCCCTGCGATTCGTCTACGGCGTGTATGCCGTGGCGCTCTTCGCCGTCGTGGGATCGGTGTCGCTGGTGGCAGTCCTGGTGCTGCCGACGCTTGCCATGCGCCGTGGCTTCGCACGCATCGCAGCAAGAACCTACTTCCTGCTCGCGGGCATGCCGCTGCGCGTCCGCGGCCTCGAGAACATCCCGCCGACCCAGTGCGTCGTCGTCGCCAATCACGCGAGCTACCTGGACGGTGTCGTCATGACCGCCGCCCTGCCCCCGCGCTTCGGCTTCGTGATCAAGCGCGAAATGGACGGCGTACCGGGCGCGAGCCTGCTGCTGCGGCGGATAGGCTCGGAATTCGTCGAGCGCTTCGACCGGCACAAGGGCGCGGCCGACGCGCGGCGCGTCCTGCGCACCGCCGCCAGCGGTCACTCGCTCGTGTTCTTTCCCGAAGGCACGTTCACGAGCGAGGTGGGACTGGGGAAATTCCACACTGGCGCTTTCGCGATCGCGGCGCGCGCGGTGTGTCCGGTCGTGCCCGCGGTGATCCTCGGGACGCGGCGCAACATGCCAGCGACGCGCATCCTGCCGCGACCCGGGTTGATAGAAGTGCGCTACGGTGAGCCCATTCTCCCGGTTCCCGCCTCGCAGGAACTCGATCCGGCGCTTCAGTTGCGCGACGCGTCGCGCGCGGCCATCCTCACGCAACTGGGGGAGCCCGATCTGTGTGAGCGCGGCACCGGTACCGGCGGATAAGGAGAACAACAATGGCCGAACTGACTAACAAGACTCCGTGGCATATCTGGGTGGTCGGCGTGCTCGCCGTGCTCTTCAACAGCATCGGCGTGTTCGATTTCGTGATGTCCATGTCGCAGGGCGCGGATTACATGGCGAAAGCCGGCATGACACCCGAGCAGATCGATCAGTACCTGCGGATGCCGGGATGGATGACCGTGGTCTGGGCGGTTGGTGTCTTCGGCGCCCTGCTCGCCTCGGTGCTCCTGCTGTTGCGCCGCAAGCTCGCCGCGCCGGTATTCCTCGTGTCACTCGTCGCCTTCGTGATCAGCCTGCTCCACACCTATATCCTGACCGACGGCGGCAAGGTCATGGGCTCGCAGATGGCGATCGCGAGCGGAGTCATCTTCGTGGTGCTCGCGCTCCTCACCTTCTACGCCTGGCGCATGGGCAAGCGTGGAGTTCTGAGATAGTCGCAACGCCGGTGTGACATTGCGCCTTCTGCCGCGAATCATCCCGGCAGAAGCCATGCAACAGTCCACCGCCATGAAAGCCGAAGCCCGGGACGAGTTCACGGCGCTCCTGCTGGAGCACCGCCGCCTCGTCCTGAAGGTCGTCCACATGTACGCCCGCGGCACCGCCGATGCGCAGGATCTCGCGCAGGAGATCGCGGCGCAGGTATGGCGCGCGTTTCCCGACTACGACCGTTCGCGACGGTTCTCCACGTGGATGTATCGCATCGCGCTCAACGTCGCGATCTCGTGGCTGCGCACCGAGGCGCCGCGCCGTAGACATTCCGTGCCTTTCGATCCGGAAGTGCACGAGCCGGAAGCCGAGGCCGGCGCCGACGATCCGGAAGGGGATGAGCGCCAACGCATCCTGCGCGGCTTCATCGACTCGCAGGAACCGCTCAACCGCGCCGTCCTGCTGCTGTACCTCGAAGAACACTCCTATGCCGAGATGTCCGAAATCCTCGGCGTGAGCGAAACCAGTCTGACCACCAAGATCGGCCGGCTGAAAGAACGGCTACGCACTTACGCGGAGAAACATCATGGAACTCGATGACCTGAAGGCATCCTGGCAGAGCGTCGACCGGCGCATGAACCAGCTTGCCTCGATCAATCTCTCGCTCGTCACCGACAACCAGACGCGCAAGGCGCGCTGGCGGCTGCTGCCGGTGCTCATCGGGGCCTTGATCAATATCGCGGCGGGCGGCTGGCTGGTGAGCGTCTGCGCGCGCTTCTGGTCGATGCATCTCGACACCCCGAGCGCGCTGATCTCGGGAATCGTGCTGCATCTGGGAGGGCTTGGGATCGTGATCGCGGGAGTCGTGCAGCTGCTGATCGTCGCACGCATCAACTTCGCGCAGCCGGTGATCGAGATGCAGCGCTATCTCGCGCTGCTGCACGCATGGGAGGTCCGCAGTTTCGGCTGGTTGTGGCTGGGCGCGTGGCTCGCCTGGCCGGCGGCGCTCGTGGCGGGTGCAATGTCGATTGCAGGCGTCGATCTGTGGGCGCGCGCTCCGGGCATCGTGATCGTGAACGTCCTCGTGTCCGTTGCCGCGGTCGTCGGATTCATCGCACTGCATCGCCGGGCGCGCCGCGGGGGACGACTCGGTGCCTGGCTGGACCGCGTGCTCAGGAACAACAGCATCGAGAGGGCGCGCTCCGCGCTCGCGGAAATCGACAGGTTTTCGCGCGAATAGATAGCGCCGCCGGCACGCTACATGTGCCGGCGGTACTGCCCACCCACTTCGTACAGCGCGTGACTGATCTGGCCGAGCGAGCACACCTGCACGGTCTCGAGCAGCTCCGCGAACGTGTTCCCGCCGGACGCCGCCACCGCCTGCAGCCGACGCAGCGCCTCAGGCGCCGCGGCTGAATTGCGCCGCTGGAACTCCTGCACCGCCGCGACCTGCGCGTGCTGCTCCTCCTCGGACGCGCGGAACAGCGGCGAGGCGGCGTGATCGCCGCTCGCATCGCGAGAATCGAGAAAGGTGTTCACCCCGACGATGGGCAAACTACCATCGTGCTTGCGGGTCTCGTAGTGCAGCGATTCTTCCTGGATCTTGCCGCGCTGGTACATCGTTTCCATTGCGCCGAGCACGCCGCCGCGTTCGGCGAGCGACTCGAACTCCTTGTACACGGCCTCCTCGACGAGATCGGTCAGCGCCTCGATGGCGAACGAACCCTGCCAGGGATTCTGGATCTTGTTGAGCCCGAGCTCGCGGTTGATGATCAGCTGGATCGCGACCGCGCGCCGCACGCTCTCCTCGGTCGGAGTCGTCAGGGCCTCGTCGTATGCATTGGTGTGCAGCGAGTTGCAGTTGTCGAACAGCGCGTACATCGCCTGCAGCGTCGTGCGGATGTCGTTGAACTGGATTTCGCGCGCGTGCAGGCTCCGGCCCGACGTCTGGATGTGGTACTTGAGCATCTGGCTGCGCGGGCCGGCCTTGTACAGCTCCTTCATCGCGCGCGCCCAGATGCGTCGCGCCACGCGGCCGATCACGGCGTACTCGGCGTCCATGCCGTTCGAGAAGAAGAACGAGAGGTTCGGCGCGAACTCGTCGATCTTCATGCCGCGCGCCAGGTAGTACTCGACGATGGTGAAGCCATTGGCGAGCGTGAAGGCGAGCTGCGTGATCGGATTCGCGCCCGCCTCGGCGATGTGATAACCCGAGATCGACACCGAGTAGAAATTGCGCACCTCGTTTTCGCTGAAGAACTGCTGCACGTCTCCCATCATGCGCAGCGCGAACTCGGTCGAGAAAATGCAGGTGTTCTGCGCCTGGTCCTCCTTGAGGATGTCGGCCTGAACGGTGCCACGCACGCGGGTCAGCGCCTCGGCGCGCAGCGTGTCGTATTCCGCCGCGCGCAACACGCCGAGCGAGACGAGTTCGCGGCCGCTGGTGCCGAGCAGACCGAGACCGCTGCCGTCGTGTCCCGGCGGAAGATCACCGCGATAACGTGGCGCGCCGCCGTCGCCGAATTTGCGCGCGAGCGCCGCTTCGACTTCGCCCCAGCGTCCCGCCTCGCGCAGGTGGCGTTCGACGCGCTGGTCGATCGCGGTGTTCATGAACATCGCGAGGATCATCGGCGCCGGGCCGTTGATCGTCATCGAGACCGAGGTCGACGGCTTGCACAGGTCGAAGCCCGAGTAGAGTTTCTTCATGTCGTCGAGCGCCGCGATCGAGACGCCGGAATTGCCGGTGCGCCCGAAGATGTCCGGGCGCGTGTCGGGGTCTTCGCCGTACAGCGTCGTCGAGTCGAATGCGGTGGATAGCCTCGTCGCGTCGTGTCCGCTTGCGAGGTAGTGGAAGCGCCGGTTGGTCCGCTCGGGCGCGCCCTCGCCCGCGAACATGCGCGTGGGATCCTCTTCCTCGCGACGATACGGATACACGCCGCCCGTGTACGGGTACGCGCCGGGCAGGTTTTCCGACTGCAGGAACCGCAGCATCTCGCCCCATCCCGGGAATTTCGGCGGCGCGAGCTTGGGAATCTGGCTGTGGCTCAGCGACTCGGTGTAGTTGGAGCCGCGCACCTCGCGGCCGCGCACCGTGTACGAATATTCGGGCGCGGCGACGCCGCGCTCGCGCTCGGGCCAGGCACGCAGCGCCGCGAGGCCTTCCGCGCCGATTTCCTCGAGCGCCTGGTTGTAGGCCGCCCGCAGCGCGGAGAATTTCTCGTCGGCGTCCTGCGGCGCCGGCGCCAGTGGCGCGGGCAGTTCGGGATCGCCCAGCGTCTGCAATGCGACGTACAGGCCCTGCGCGCGCTGCGCGGCCTGGACGCTCGCGGAACTGCGCGTGTGCGCGGCGCGCCCCGCGGCGGCGATGTCGGCAAGGTAACGCGAGCGTCCCGCGGGAATGAGCGGATCGCGCGTGCGGAACTCGACCGGAAGCGGCGTGAGCGGCGCGCCGTCGTGCGTCGTCCAGCGGCCCTGCGTGCCGGACTCCGCGTCGAGCGCGGCCGCCAGCGCGAAGAACAGGCGGTTCACGCCGGGATCGTTGAAGCGGCTCGCGATGGTCGGGAATACCGGCACCTCGGCATCCGGCACGCGCGCGCGGTCGGGATGATTGCGGCGCCACTGCTTGCGCACGTCGCGCAGCGCGTCGTCGGCGCCGCGCTTCTCGAACTTGTTCAGCACGACCATGTCCGCGAAGTCGAGCATGTCGATCTTCTCGAGCTGGCTCGCGGCGCCGTATTCCGCGGTCATCACGTACAGCGGCACGTCGGCGAGATCGACGATCTCGGTGTCGCTCTGCCCGATGCCGGCGGTTTCCACGACGATGAGATCGAAGCCGGCCGCGCGGTAGAGCGCGATGACGTCCGCGAGGACGGCGCTGGTCGCGAGATGTTGCCGGCGGGTCGCGAGCGAACGCATGAACACGTTGGGCGCCGCGAGGGAATTCATCCGGATGCGGTCGCCGAGTAATGCACCGCCCGAGCGGCGCCGCGTCGGATCGACCGCGACCACCGCGACCTTGCGTTCGGGGAACTGGCGCAGGAACCGCAGCAGCAGCTCGTCGAGCAGCGAGCTCTTGCCAGCGCCGCCGGTGCCGGTCATGCCGATGACGGGCGCGACGGGCTGTCCCGTCACGCGTTCGCTGATCGACCGGCGCAGATCGTCGGCATCGGCGCCGCTGCCGGTACCGCCTTCCTCCAGCAGTGTGATCGCGCGGGCGATCGCGCGATGATCGTCCGCGCGCGGAACGTTCATCACCGGTTCGCGCGCCGGCCGCTGGCCGACCCGCGTGAAAACGTCCTCGATCATGCCGTTGAGACCGAGCCGCCGCCCGTCCTCGGGCGTATAGATCTTCGTGACGCCATAACTTTCGAGCGCGGCGATCTCCTCGGGCGAAATCGTGCCGCCGCCGCCGACCACGACCTTGATGTGCGAGGCGCCACGCTCGCGCAGCACGTCGATCATGTAACGGAAATATTCGTTGTGGCCGCCCTGGTAGCTGCTCACCGCGATCGCATCGGCGTCCTCGGCGATCGCCGCGCGCACGATGTCGTCGACGCTGCGGTTGTGGCCGAGGTGCACGAGCTCGGCGCCGCCCGACTGCAGCAGCCGGCGGATCATGTTGATCGCGGCGTCGTGGCCGTCGAAGAGCGAAGCGGCGGAAACGAATCTCAGCGGCCTGCCCGTCTCTGGTGGCTTCATATGTTACCGGCTGGTAAGATTTGTTACCGGAGAGTAACACACCCATGGCCACCCCCGCCCCCCGTGCTCGATCCCGCAAGGCAACAACCGCGGCCAGGCCCTCCCCCTGGGCCGCCCGGCGGCGCCTGCGCGAGCACCACGCGCTCAAGCGCGAGGCGGTGATCCTTGCCGCGGCACGGGCTTTCAGCACGCGCGGCTACCACAACACCTCGCTGGACGACCTTGCGGCCAGCCTCGAGGTGACCAAGCCGACGCTATACCTGTACGTGCCGAACAAGGAGGCCATCCTGTTCGAATGTTTCCGGGCCGGGCTCGACCAGATCACGGCGACGCTCGATGCCTGCGAAAAGGCGGAAGGACCCGCGCGCGAACGCCTGTTCGCCTTCATCCGCGGCTACGCCGCCGCCATTGTTGGCGACTTCGGGTGGTGCATGCTGCGCGCGGAGGATCAGCACCTTGGCGCCGCCATGAGCAGACGCATCAAGCAGCTCAAGGCCGGCATCGATCGGCGCATGCGCGCACTCATCGCCGGGGGAGTCGCCGATGGCTCGATCCGGGGGTGCGACCCCAAGATGACCGCATTCGCGCTCGCGGGCGCGCTCAACTGGATGGGCCACTGGTACCGCGACGACGCCTCGCTACGTCCCGCGGAAATCGCAGAAAAATTCATCGATGTGTTCAATCGGGGCCTCCGCGGTCGCGATTGATTGGAGAAAGAAACATGAGCAAGTCAGTGATCATCGCTTCCGCAACCCGCACCCCCATCGGCGCCTTCCAGGGCGTGCTCGCTCCCGTGACCGCGCCGCAACTCGGAACCGCCGCGATCAAGGGCGCCCTCGCCGCCGCGGGCGTCGCGGGCAACGAAGTGCAGGAAGTCATCATGGGCTGCGTTCTGCCCGCCGGCCTCGGCCAGGCGCCCGCGCGCCAGGCGGCGCTCGGCGCCGGCATCCCCACGGGTGTGCCCGCCACCACGGTCAACAAGATGTGCGGCTCGGGCATGAAGGCCATCATGCTGGCCGCCGACCAGATCCGCGCCGGCGACGTCGCGCTCTCCGTGGCGGGCGGCCTCGAGTCGATGAGCAACGCACCCTATCTACTTCCCAAGGCGCGCGCCGGCCTGCGGATGGGCAATGCCGAACTGCTCGATCACATGTTCCACGACGGCCTGCAGAGCCCGTTCGACGGCCAGCTCATGGGCTGCTTCGCCGAGAACACGGCGCAGAAGTATTCCTTCACGCGCGCCGAACAGGATGCGTTCGCGACCGAATCGACGCAGCGCGCGGTCAAGGCCGTCAATTCGGGAGCGTTCGCGGCGGAGATCACACCGGTCACGGTCAAGGGCCGCAAGGGCGAGACCATCGTCGACAAGGACGAAACGCCTTTCACTGTGGACCTGGCGAAGATCCCCACTCTGAAGCCCGCGTTTCGCAAGGACGGCACCGTTACCGCGGCGTCATCGTCCTCGATCTCGGACGGCGCCGCGGCGGCCGTCCTCATGTCCGAAGCAGAAGCCGCGCGCCGCGGACTCCAGCCGCTTGCGCGGATCGTGGGTTACGCGAGCTTCGCGCAGGAACCGGAATGGTTCACGACCGCGCCCTCCGGCGCGATCCAGAAACTGCTCGCGCAGGTGGGCTGGAAGTCCGCCGACGTCAAACTGTTCGAGGTCAACGAAGCCTTCGCGGCCGTGACGATGGCGGCGATGCGCGACGTAGGATTCGATCACGCTCGCACCAACGTGAACGGGGGCGCCTGCGCGCTGGGTCACCCGATCGGCGCCACCGGCGCGCGCATCGTGGCGACGCTGGTGCACGCATTGCGTGCGCGCGGCGGCGGCCGCGGCATCGCATCCCTGTGCATCGGCGGCGGAGAGGCCACGGCGCTCGCGGTGGAAGTCCCCTGATTCACGCGCCATTCGATATGCTTGGCGCATGAAAATCCAGGATGCGCGCGCGGTCATAACGGGCGGTGCTTCGGGCCTCGGTAACGCCGTGGCCCGCCACATCGCCGCGGCGGGTGGCCGCGTCACGTTGTTAGATGTCCAGGAAGGGCCTGGACTCGCCGCGGCCCAAGCTATCGGTGGCGGGACAACCTTCGCCAAGTGCGACGTGACTTCCGAAACCGAAGTGAATTCGGCGATGGAAGCGGCGCGCGCGGCGATGGACGGCATCAACCTGCTGGTCAATTGCGCCGGCGTGATCGGCGCGGGGCGTGTGCTCGGCAAGAACGGCCCGATGGCCGGCGACTTCTTCGCGAAGGTCGTGCACATCAATCTCATCGGCACGTTCCTGTGCGACAAGGCGGCCGCCGCGATCATGCAGGCCAACACGCCGAACGCCGAGGGCGAACGTGGCGTGATCGTCCACACCTCGTCGGTGGCCGCGTACGAAGGACAGATCGGCCAGGCTGCCTACTCCGCCACCAAGGCCGCGGTGGCCGGCATGACGCTGCCCATCGCGCGCGAATTCGCGATGTTCGGCATCCGCGTGATGTCGATCGCGCCCGGGATCTTCGGCACACCCATGCTCGCGGCGATGCCACAGGACGTCCAGGACTCGCTCGGCAAACAAGTCCCGTTCCCCCCGCGTCTCGGCCGGCCCGAGGAATACGCGGCGCTCGTGCAGGCCATCTGCGAGAACACCTATCTGAACGGCGAGACGATCCGCCTCGACGGCGCGATCCGCATGCAACCGAAATGAACGCACCAGGCCCCGCGCAACGAGACGTCATGGAATACGACGTCGCCGTCATCGGCGGCGGCCCGGCCGGGCTCGCGACCGCGATCCGGCTCAAGCAGCGCAAACCCGAGTTGACGGTGTGCGTGCTCGAGAAAGGCTCGACCATCGGCGCGCACACGCTGTCGGGCGCCGTGATGGAGCCGGGACCGCTCGACGCGCTGCTGCCCGCGTGGCGGCAGGCACCGCTGCCGATCCGCGTGCCCGTGGTGCGCGACGAATTCCACTGGCTGTCGCGCAAGAGCGCGACCAGGATGCCGTGGATCCCGGGTTACCTGCGTAACGAGGGCAATTTCATCGTCTCGCTCGGCGGACTCGTGCAGTGGATGGCCACGCAGGCCGAACAACTCGGCGTGGACGTGTTCCCCGGGTTCGCCGCCGCGTTGCCGCTGTTCGACGACGACGGCTCCGTCGCCGGCGTGCAGGTCGGCGACATGGGCGTGCAACAAGACGGCTCGCGCGGCCCTAACTACATGCCCGGCGCCGAAGTACGCGCGCGGCTCACGGTCATTGCCGAAGGCTGCCGCGGCAGCCTCGCGAAGGTACTCATCACGCGTTACAAGCTCGACGCGAACGCGGACCCGCAGGTCTACGCGCTCGGCATGAAGGAGTTGTGGCAGTTGCCGCCGGGCCGCGTCACGCCCGGGCTCGTGCAGCACAGCGTCGGCTGGCCGCTGGATTCCAGGACCTACGGCGGCAGTTTCGTCTATCACCTCGACGACGATCGCGCGTACGTCGGCTACGTCACGGGTCTCGATTACCGCGATCCGCGCTTCTTTCCATTCGAGGCGTTTCAGCAATTCAAGCATCACCCGCGCATGCACGAATTCCTGAAGGGCGGAGAAATCCTCTCGGCGGGCGCGCGCTCGATCACCGCCGGCGGCTTCCAGTCCCTGCCCAAGCTCGAAATGCCGGGCGCGGTACTCGTGGGCGACTCGGCGGGAACCCTCAACGTTCCCAAGATCAAGGGCATTCACCAGGCGCTGCGCTGCGCGATGGCCGCGGCCGATTACTTCGCCGAGAACGACACGAGCATCGGTTTCGACGCCGTGTGGCGCAAGACCGAGGCGGTGGCCGAGCTGCACGAGGTGCGCAACATCAAGCCCGGGTTCAAGCGCGGCATGAAGCGCGGCATGGTCAACGCGGCGATCGAGAGCATGTTGTCCGGCACGACTCCCTGGACGTTGCGCAACAACGAGACCTGGCCGCTCGAGAAGCTGGCCGATTACGAGTCCCCCGACCGGCGCTGGGTGCAGCGCGACCTGCCGCCGCGCGACCGGCTGTCGTCCGTGTTTTTCGCGGTGACCGCGCACGACGAAGTGCAGCCCGTGCACCTCAAGGTGCGCGACCGGAACATCTGCGCCACCACCTGCGCGGCGGAATACGGCAATCCCTGCACGCGCTTCTGCCCGGCCCACGTCTACGAAATGGTCGACGACGGCGCGGGCGGCAAGAAGTTGCAGATCAACGCGGCCAACTGCGTGCACTGCAAGGCCTGCGACATCAAGGACCCGTACCAGATCATCGACTGGACGACGCCCGAAGGCGGTTCCGGTCCTAACTACCAGCTGCTGTGAACGGCACCGATGACGTCCTCGGCGCCCTCTACGCCCGGGAGATCGCCAAGCGCGGATTCGCGGCCGACAGGGCGCAGCTCGCCGCGCTCGAGTCCCTCGAACGCCTGCGCGCCGCGCTGGCCGCGGAAGCCTCCGCGCCGCTCGGAAAGAGGCTGCTGCGCGGCCTGACGCTTTCGGGCAATGGCGCCCCGAAGGGGGTGTACCTGTGGGGCGGCGTCGGGCGCGGAAAGACCTGGCTCATGGATCTGTTCTACGCGTCGCTCACGCTGAGCGCGAAGCGCCGCACCCATTTCTACCGCTTCATGCATGAGGTGCACGCCGAGCTCAAACGGCTCAAGGGCATGCAGTCGCCGCTCGACGGCGTCGCCGACAAGGTCGCGAAGAAGGCACGCGTCGTCTGTTTCGACGAGTTGTTCGTGTCTGACATCGCCGATGCGATGATCCTCGCCGGACTCCTCGATGCGCTGCTCGGGCGCGGCGTCGCGCTGGTGTTCACGTCGAACGTGAAGCCGAAGGACTTGTACAAGAACGGGCTGCAACGCGAGCGGTTCGTCCCCACGATCGGCCTGATCGAAAAACACTGCGAGGTCGTCAACGTCGATGGCGGCGTGGACTACCGGCTGCGGCAGCTCATCGCCGCCCCGATCTACCTGCCGAGCGCCGATCCCGCCACCCAGAGGAAACTCGAGGAACTGTTCGACGACCTGTCGGACGAGGACGTCGAGAGCGGCCACGACATCAGCGTGAACAGCCGCAAGATCAAGGTGGTGCGCGAAAGCGAAAACGTCATCTGGTTCGAATTCTCCGCGCTGTGCGAGGGCCCGCGCAGCGCCGCGGACTACATCGCAATCGCGAGCGAGTACCAGAGCGTGATCATCGCCAACGTGCCGAAGTTCGGCGTGGATGCGGACAACGCCGCCCGGCGTTTCATCTCCGTCGTGGACGAATTCTACGATCGCGGCGTGAATGTAATTATTTCAGCGGCCGCGCCTGCCGCCGAGCTGTACGCGGGCGAGAAGCTGAAATTCGAGTTCCAGCGCACGACGAGCCGGCTCATCGAGATGCAGAGCGAGGAGTACCTCGCCAGCGCGCATCGCGCGGCCTGACGCGGACCGGATCTCGCCGCGGCAAAATCCGCGCGTCGACACATCCGGACCTACTTCTCAAAGTTCCGACTTTGTCCTTTCGGCCCACTGCCGGATGCGCTGCGGGCGTGATTCCATCGAGCCATCAGATAGCTCAGGGATGGCAAGGATGCGAAAGCTACACACTCTGCTCGCGTTGCTGGCGCTGGCCGCGGGTTCGAACGTTCAGGCGACCATGGTGTTGTTCGACCCCGACGACTTCGACGCGGGCCGGGACATCTCGAGTGCGCATCCGCACGTCACGCTCTCGACGTTCCGGTTCTACGACGACACCTCCTATCTTCCGACATTCGCTCCCGTATTCGTCTCGAACTGTTACGGCGGGAGCACCGATTGCGCGGTCACGGGCACGAAGGTGTTCGGCGACGGATTCGGCGGCATCGATCAATGGGGCGGCCTCGGCAGCTCGCTGCTGAACGCGAGCCAGTGTTTCGCCAGCCTGAACGGCGGCGCCGGGGCCTGCGCGGAGCGGTTCAACGTGATGCTCCTGACGTTCACCAGGCCGACGGACTTCGTCGAGCTTTCGGGCGCGTTCTGGGCACAGGACGACACGTACCTCTACGGCTTCGACGAGAACTTCAACCTCGTCGGCGGGATGACCCAGACTTTCGACTTCGCGCGCTGCTCCGGGCCTTCGGCCTGGACGGACTACTGCCAGGTGACCACGAGCCTCTCCGCATCGAGCGGCGACATCCGCTACGTGATCGCGGGCGGCTGGTCGAACGGCACGTCCCTCGATCATCTGCGCTTCAACAGCGTTCCGGAGCCGGGCACGTTCGCGTTGCTCGCGGTCGGCCTGCTGGGCATCGTTTTCGCGCGTCGTCGGACGATGAAGTCAGCGAGCCTGCGAGACGAGTGAGGCGAACAACTCGCGGGCGCGCCGGTGCTTCAGCAGCGGCGCGCCCTGCCCCGACCACAGCGAGATCAGGTCCGCGCGTCCCGCCGCGAGCGCGGCCTTCCTGAACTGCGCCGTCAACCAGTTCTGCACCGGATAAGGCGCGAGCCGCGCATCGTGGCCGCTCATCGCGTCGATGAAATCGTTGTGAACGCTGCGCGCGAGGCGGCCCGAGAACGCACGGGTCAGTGTCGTGCGACGCGCATCGGCGCTGAACAGACTGGCGCGATGCAGCTCGTGCGCTCCGGATTCCTCGCATGCGAGGAAAGCCGTGCCGATCTGCGCGCCCGAGGCGCCGAGTTTCCTCACCGCGGCAATGCCGCGGCCATCGACGATTCCGCCGGCCGCGATCACCGGCACCTTCACCGCATCCACGACCTGCGGCACCAGCGCAAGCGTGCCGGTCAGGCAGTTCTCCGGTCGATCGAGAAAGGAAACACGATGACCGCCTGCCTCGAATCCCGTCGCGACGACCGCGTCGACGCCCGCATCCGCGAGTAGTTTGGCCTCGGCCGCCGTGGTGGCCGTTCCGACGGTCAGGATACCGGCGCCGCGGCAGCGATCGAGTATCGAAGCCTCCGGCACGCCGAATACGAAACTGAAGACCGGCGGTTTCAGAGCCAGCAGCGTCTCGACCTGTTCATCGAAACGCGGCATGAATCGCCCGGGCCGGACCGGCATGGCTACGCCGAGTTCGTCGAAGTACGGCCTCAGCAGTTCGCAGGCCGCGCTCCATTGCGTATCCGTGAGTGGCGGGTCGTCGCTGCCCTTGTGTGGAATCCACAGGTTCAGTGCGAATGGCCGATTCGTCCGCGCGCGGATTTTCGCCGCGACGTCGCGCATGCCCGCCGCATCGAGATGATGCGCGCCGAAGGAGCCGAGTCCGCCGCTCTCGCTCACGGCGACCACGAGATCGACCGACGACAAGCCGCCGCCGAACGGACCCTGGATGATTGGATGGTCGATGCCGAACATGGCGCGTACGATAGGCGCCCGCGTACCGCTTGGTAAGTACGCACCTTCTGGTAACCGCCCATGCCGACCAAATCCGACAAGTCCGCCGACGTCTACAACAGCGCATGCCCTTCGCAGGACATCCTCGCGTTGATCGGCAGCAAGTGGTCGATGCTCGTGTTGTGCACGCTGCGCGCCGGGCCGTGCCGGACCCATGCGATCAAGCGCCGCCTGGACGGCGTATCGGCGAAGATGCTCACGCAAACGCTGCGCGAACTCGAGCGCCACGGCATCGTGCAGCGGCGCGATTACGGCGAGGTGCCGCCGCGGGTGGAATATTCACTGACATCGCTCGGGCGATCGCTTGCGGAGCTGGTGGTCGGGATCGAAAACTGGGTGACCAACAACTATCGGCGCATGTCGGTCACTGCCCGCCGGTTCGACGCGGATGCCGCGTAGGCGTTTCCCGGACAAACTCCGCGCGGCGGTACGTGGCGCCCTGCAACCTTTCCCATCTCCGAAGCATCCATGTGCCCAAGGAGATCGAGATGAACCTCAAGCACTGCTTCCTCGGATCGTGTTTCCTGTTTGCCTTCGCGACCTCGTGGTCCCAGGCGCCGGATGACATAGTCGGCGTGGCGCAGGTGATTCGCGAGAACTACTTCGATTCCGCGCGCGGGAAAGAAATCGCGGACGAGCTCATGCGTCGCGCGAAGGATGAGAAACTCGACACGTTGACCGACCGCAAGGACCTCGCCCGGCGACTGACCGCGATGCTGCGACCGATCGACGGTCACTTCAATGTGATGTACGAACCGCAGGCGACCAATGAGAAGGCCACGGACTTCACGATGCAGTTCATGGAGATGGCGCGGGCATCCAACTACGGCTTCCGCCGCGTCGACAAACTCGAAGACGACGTGGTCGTGATCGGATTGTCTCTCGTACCGGTCATCGACTTCAGCGATACCGACGATCCCGCGCGCCGCGCGGCCGATGACGCGCTCGCGAAAACGGTCGGCGCGAAGGCGGTCATCTTCGATCTTCGCAACAATGGCGGCGGAGACACCACGATGGTGGGCTATCTCGTCAGCGCCTTCGTGAAACCCGGCGCGGACGTCTACAACTCGTTCCACGAGCGCACGAAGTCTTCCGATGAGCGCCCCGCGATCGAGTATCCGACCCCGAATACCGATGTGCCGCTGTACATACTCACGAACCGCCGCACGGGGTCCGCCGCGGAATCGATCGCATTCACCCTCCAGTCGGCCGGGCGCGCGAAAGTGATCGGCGAACGTTCCGGCGGCGCGGCCAACCCCGGAGATGTCTTCTCCACACCGCAGGGTTTCAGTGTTTTCGTGTCAACGGGCACGCCGCGAAACCCGATCAACGGACGAAACTGGGAAAAGATCGGGGTGGTTCCGGATATCGAGACCCCTGCGGAAGCGGCGCTGGAGCGCGCATTGAAGCTTGCCCGCGAGTGAGCCTCAGCCGGCGAACTTCGCGGAAGTCTTCGCGCGGACCTCGTCCGCCGACACGCCGGGCGCCAGCTCCAGTAGTTTGAAAGGGCTCCTGCGGTCCGGCCGCTCGAACACGGCGAGGTCCGTGATCAGCATGTCGACGCAGTTGGCGCCGGTGAGCGGCAGATCGCAGCGCGGTTTGAACTTCGGCGAACCATCCTTCGAATTGTGCTCCATCACGACCACCACGCGGCGCACGCCGGCGACGAGATCCATCGCGCCGCCCATGCCCTTCACCATCTTGCCCGGCACCATCCAGTTCGCGAGGTCGCCGTTCTCCCCGACTTCGAGGGCGCCGAGCACGGATAGATCGATGTGGCCGCCGCGGATCATCCCGAAGCTGTCGGCCGAGGAGAAAAACGACGAGATCGGCAACTGCGTGATCGTCTGTTTGCCGGCGTTGATGAGGTCCGGGTCTTCTTCTCCCTCGTAGGGGAAAGGACCCATGCCGAGCATGCCGTTCTCCGATTGCAGCACGACCCGCATTCCCTCGGGAATGTAGTTGGCCACCAGCGTCGGAATCCCGATGCCGAGGTTCACGTAGTACCCGTCGCGCAACTCGCGCGCGGCGCGTTTGGCGAGATCGTCCCGAGTCCAGGCCATACGGCTAGCCACCCGCCCGCTTGCGCACGGTGCGCTGTTCGATGCGCTTCTGGTAGTCCGTTCCGCGGAAGATCCGCTGCACGAAGATGCCCGGCGTGTGGACCAGCTCGGGATCGATCGCACCGGGCTCGACCAGTTCTTCGACCTCCGCGACCGTCACGCGCCCGGCGGTCGCCATCATCGGATTGAAATTGCGCGCGGTCTTGCGATAGACCAGATTGCCCTCGGTGTCGCCCTTCCACGCTTTCACGATGGATAGATCCGCGGCGAGGCCGGTTTCCAGCACGAACGTCTCGCCGTTCACCTCGCGGGTCTCCTTGCCTTCCGCGACCACGGTGCCCGCGCCGGTGCGCGTGTAGAACCCGTGGATTCCGGCGCCGCCCGCGCGGATGCGTTCGGCCAGCGTGCCCTGCGGATTGAATTCGAGCTCGAGCTCCTTCGCGAGGTACTGGCGTTCGAACTCCTTGTTCTCGCCGACGTACGACGAAATCATCTTGCGGATCTGCCGGGTCTCGAGCAGCAGCCCGAGTCCGAAGCCGTCCACTCCCGCGTTGTTGGAGATCACGGTGAGATCGCGCGCGCCCGAATCGCGCAATGCGAGGATGAGGTTCTCGGGAATTCCACACAGGCCGAAGCCGCCCGACATGACGGTCATGCCGTCGCGCGTCAGCCCCGCGAGCGCGGACGCCGCGTCCGGGTAGACCTTGCCTTTGCCCGGAGAACTAGGCGGCATCGGTCTGCCTGGACGGATGCGCGTGCTGGAACGCGGGCAGATGGCCGCAGTTCTCGGCGATGAGCGCGAGCCGTGGATATTTCGTGGCGGGCACCCCGCAGCGTTCGGCCGCGTACAGCTGCGGCACGAGACAACAGTCGGCCATCGTCGGGCTGTCCCCGTGACAGAATTTGCCGGACAGGTGATCGTGCTCGAGGTGCGCGTTGAATGCGTCGAGCCCGCGTGTGATCCACTCGCGCAACCACTCGGTCACGGCATCGTCGGAGAGCCCGAGATGCTCCTTGAGGTACTTCGTCGTGCTGGTGTTCTGCAAGGGCTGGATGTCGCAGGCGATGATCTGCGACAACATGCGAACACGGGCTCTATCCACCGGGTCCTTCGGGATCAGCCGCGCTCCCGGAAACACCTCGTCGAGGTATTCGATGATCGCGAGCGACTGCGCGAAGCGCTGGCCGTTGTGAACGAGCGTCGGCACGCGGCTCTGCGGATTCACGCCCCGGTATTTCGCGCTCCACTGCTCGCCGCCGTCCTTCACCAGGTTGACGGCGTGGGTCTCGTACGGCAGCGACTTCAGGTTGAGCGCGATGCGCACGCGGTACGACGCGGAGCTGCGCCAGTAGGTATGGAGCTCGAGACTCAAATGACACCTCTTCGCATCTGGTCGAGTTCGATGGATTCGAACAACGCCTTGAAATTGCCCTCGCCGAAGCCCTGGTTGCCCTTGCGCTGGATGATCTCGAAGAAGATAGGCCCGATCACGTTCGCGGTGAAGATCTGCAGCAGCAGCCCCTCGTCCGTCGTGCCATTGCCGTCGATGAGGATTCGCCGGCTGCGCAGCGCCTCGATATCCTCCCCGTGTCCCTTGACGCGGGCGTCGACGCCTTCGTAGTAGGTATCCGGGGTGTCCTGGAAAGCGACGCCGCGTCCGCGCAGCACGTCCACGGTGTCGTAGATGTCCTCCGACGCCAGCGCGATGTGCTGGATGCCCTCGCCGCGGTATTCGCGCAGGTACTCCTCGATCTGCGACTTGTCGTCCTGCGACTCGTTGATCGGGATGCGGATCTTGCCGCATGGACTCGTCAGCGCACGCGAGAACAAGCCGGTCTTCTTGCCCTCGATATCGAAGTAACGGATCTCACGGAAGTTGAACAGGCGTTCGTAGAAACCCGTCCACTTGTCCATGTTGCCGCGGTGCACGTTGTGCGTGAGGTGGTCGATGATCGTGAGCCTCGCAGGCTCGAGCGGCTTCGCCGACACCGGGCGGAAATCCACGTCGTAGATCGAATGATCGCCGTATCGGTCGACGAAGTAGATCAACGACCCGCCGATGCCGACGATCGCGGGAATGTTGAGCTCCATCGGTCCGACGCTGTTGCGATGCGGTTCCGCGCCGAGCGCGACCGCGCGTTCGAATGCCGCGCGCGCGTCCCTTACGCGAAACGCCATCGCGCACACCGACGGCCCGTGCGCCTGCGCGAACTTCTGCGCGAAGGAGTCGGGTTCCGCATTGATGATGAAGTTGATGTCGCCCTGCGAGTGCAGCGTGACGTTCTTCGAGCGGTGGCGGGCGACCGCCGGGAAGCCCAATTGCTCGAAAAGATCCCGCAATTGCTGGGGGTGGGGGGCGGTGTACTCGACGAATTCGAATCCGTCGGTTCCCATCGGATTGGTATCGACAGCGGCAGCCATTACTGGCCTCCGGAGGGAAAATGATTTAGTTACAATTGTAACCATTCCGCCCGGAACCGAAAGGCGCAAGACCCGAAATGCCGCGACGCGAAAAGCTCCACCTGGAGGGATTTCTGCCCTTTCGGCTGTCAGTGCTGTCCAATACCGTCAGTTCCGCGATTGCGGCGGCCTATTTCGCGCATTTCGGCCTGTCGATCCCGGAATGGCGGGTGATGGCCGTGCTTGCCTCGAACCCCGGCCTGTCGGCCGCCGAAGTCACCGCGCGAACGGCGATGGACAAGGTCGCGGTCAGCCGCGCGGTCGCGGCGCTGCTCGGGGCCGGACGCCTGCGGCGCACGACGGTCGCCACCGACCGGCGGCGCACGCACCTCAGGCTCACGAGCGCCGGCGCGCGTGTATATGCGCAGGTCGTCCCGATGGCGCTGGCCTACGAACGCGGATTGCTCGCCTCCCTTTCAAAGCAGGATCGCGCGACACTCGACCGGTTGCTGCGGGTGTTGCTGGGCCGGGCGGTGGAACTCGGCCCCGCCCACGCGGAGTGACCGGAATGCGCATCAATCACAGAGGTCCCTGAATGCTCGGCAAGATTCCCGCCGCACGGCTCGCCCTGATCGAGAAGATAGTCGAGCAGGCCCGCAGGCAGCTGCCCGCCACGCGACGCAAGCTCGCGATGGAGTTCCTGCGCGGCTACTTCCGCGGCGTCGCGGAAGAGGATCTGCGCGCGCATCGGCCCGGGGACCTGGCCGACGCGGCGCTCGCGCATCTCGAGTTCGGCCGCAAGCGTAGTGGCCGCCAGGTGCTGGTCAGCCTCGCCGGCCCCCTCAACGAGAGTGCCCCGACCGCGTCGCACCGCGCGCTGGTGCGAGTCGTCGCGCCCGACATGCCGTTCCTCGTGGACTCGATCGGCGTCGCGTTCAGCCAGATGAACATCGGCGTGCACCTGATCGTGCACCCGGTGCTCGCGGTGAAGCGGAACGCGAGCGGCCAGCTCACCGACGTGGCAAGCGATGTCGACACGGCGGACGGCGGAATGCGCGCGGAGTCCTGGCAGCTGGTCGAGATCGACCGGCCGCGCGACGCGGCGCATGCGCGCGAGCTCGAACGGCGGCTGCGCGCCACGCTCGAAGACGTGCGGCGCGCGGTGGAAGACTTCCCGCGAATGCTCGAGCGCGCGCGGGCGGTGGCGAACGAACTCGACAAGGCGAAGCTGCCCGTCCCCCGCTCCCACGCGAGCGAAGCGCGCGCCCTGCTCTCCTGGATGCACGACGGCCACTTCGTGTTCCTCGGCTACCGTCACTACCGTCTCAAGCGCGGCCGCGCGCGCGACGCGTTGATCCGCGACGAGGCGAGCGGTCTCGGAATCCTGCGATCCCATCCTTCGAAAATCCGGGGTGGGCGCAAGACGCCGCCGCCCATCGTGCTGACCGGCCGCTTGCGCCGCCAGGCCCGCGAGGCGGACCTGCTGGTGCTCACGAAGGCCAACACACCTTCCACGGTGCATCGCGGCAGTTATCTCGACTACGTCGGCGTGAAGACCTTCGACGCCGCGGGCAACGTGACCGGCGAACACCGCTTCCTCGGGTTGTGGACCTCGAGCGCGTATCACATGCCGCCGTCGGAGATTCCGCTGCTGCGCCGCAAGCTCGAGGCGGTGATCGCGCACTTTGGCCTCCCGGAGAACAGTCACGACGCGAAATCCGTCGTGCACGTGATCGAAACGTTTCCGCGCGACGAACTGTTCCAGATGAGCGTGCCCGAGCTCATCGCGCTGGTGCGTGGCATCGTGAATCTCTACGAGCGCCGGCGCGTGCGCCTGTTCGCGCGGCGCGACAGCTACGAACGTTTCTATTCCTGCCTCGTGTACGTGCCGCGCGACCGCTACAACACCGAGGTGCGCGAGCGCATCGAGCGCATCGTGCGCGCACGCTTCGGCGGCACCGACATCGAAACGCAGGTGCAGATCTCCGACTCGATGCTCGCGCGCCTGCACCTCCTGGTGCGCACGCCGCAGGGCGCGAAGCCCATCGAAGACTTCGCGGCGATCGAAGCCGAGATCGCGGCGTCCGCGGAGACGTGGGACGACCGGCTGCAGAACGAGCTGCTCTCGCGCGGTACCGCACGCGAAACCGTCGAAGTGGCGGAGCGTTACTCGCGCGCGTTTCCGGCCGCCTATCGCGCCGACGTCAATACGGCGCTGGCGCTCCAGGACATCGCCGATCTGCAGGCGCTCGAGGCGAACACTTCGATGCCGCGGCTCAACCTGTGCGAACGCGCGGCGGGCGAACGGGAGAGCCGCCTGCACCTGCGCGTGCTGCAGGCGGGCGATCCGATTTCGATCTCGGACATCCTGCCGATGCTCGAGAACTTCGGGCTGCGCGTCGTGGCCGAACGTCCCTACCACGTCAACGTGACCGAACGCGGCGTGTGGATCCAGGATTTCGAGCTCGTGGCGCGCGACGTGCGTCGCGCGAACATCGCCGCGCTCGAGCCGCTGTTCAAGGAGGCCTTCCTGGCCGCGTGGCGCGGCGACATCGAGAACGACGGGTTCAACCGCCTGCTGCTGTGCGCGGGCCTGAGCGCGCGCGAGATCGTCGTGATGCGCGCGTACTGCAAGTACCTGCTGCAGACCGGCATCCCGTTCAGCCAGGCCTACATGGAACGCGTGCTGGTCGCGCAGGCGCCCGTCACGCGCGCGCTGCTCAAACTCTTCCAGACACAGTTCTCGCCCAGCGCCAACGCGCGCGAGAGCTCCGCGCAGCGCATCGAAGCCGGCGTGCTGCGCGCGCTCGATCGAGTCACGAGCCTCGACGAGGACCGGATCCTGCGCGCGTATCTGTCGGTGATCCGCGCGACGCTGCGCACGAACTACTTCCAGACGGACGCCAGCGGCACGATGAAGCCCTGGGTGTCGTTCAAGCTCGATCCGCAGAGGATTCCCGAGCTGCCGCTGCCGCGCCCGAAGTTCGAGATCTTCGTGTACAGCCCGCGCGTCGAAGGCGTGCACCTCAGGATGGGATACGTCGCGCGCGGCGGCCTGCGCTGGTCGGACCGGCGCGAGGATTTCCGCACCGAGGTCCTGGGCCTCATGAAGGCGCAGAACGTGAAGAACACCGTCATCGTGCCGGTCGGCGCCAAGGGCGGTTTCTATGCGAAGCGCCTGCAAGGGCTGTCGCGCGAGGAGGCACAGAAGGAAGGCGTCGCGAGCTACCAGACCTTCATCCGCGGCCTGCTCGACGTCACGGACAACATCGTCGACGGCAAGGTCGTCGCGCGCCCCGGCATCGTGCGCCGCGACGGCGACGATGCCTACCTGGTCGTCGCGGCCGACAAGGGCACCGCGACGTTCTCGGACATCGCCAACGCGATTTCGATCGAATACGGCCACTGGCTCGGCGACGCGTTCGCCTCGGGCGGCTCCGCCGGTTACGACCACAAGGGAATGGGCATCACGGCGCGCGGCGCCTGGGAAAGCGTCAAGCGACACTTCCGCGAACTCGGCGTCGACATCCAGTCCAAGGATTTCACCGTCGCGGGTATCGGCGACATGTCCGGCGACGTATTCGGCAACGGCATGCTGCTCTCGAAGCACATACGCCTCGTCGCCGCCTTCGATCATCGCCACATCTTCCTCGATCCCGAGCCCGACGCGGCGGCGGGTCACCGCGAGCGCGAGCGCCTGTTCAAACTACCGCGGTCGAGCTGGGACGACTATTCGCGCAAGCTCATTTCGCGCGGCGGCGGCGTGTGGCCGCGCGCCGCGAAGTCCATTCCGCTGTCCGCCGAGGCGCGCGTGCTGCTCGACCTGCCTTCGACCTCGGCGACGCCGGTCGAAGTCATGCGCGCGATCCTGCGCATGCGCGTCGACCTGCTCTGGAACGGCGGCATCGGCACGTACGTGAAGGCGCACGACGAATCGCAGGCCGAGGCGCGCGACCGCGCCAACGACGCAATCCGCGCGGACGGCCGCGAGGTGCGCGCCAAGGTCATCGGCGAAGGCGGCAACCTCGGCTGCACGCAGCGCGGTCGCGTCGAATACGCGCAGTCCGGCGGACACAACATGCTCGGCGGCAAGATCAACACCGACTTCATCGACAACTCCGCGGGCGTCAACACGTCCGACGTCGAGGTGAACATCAAGATCCTGCTCGCCGACGTGGCGCGCCGAGGCCGCGTGACGCGCGCCGCGCGCGACGACCTGCTCGCCAGCATGACCGATGAAGTCGCGAAGCTGGTTCTGCGCAACAACTACCTGCAGAGCCAGGCCCTGTCCGTGCTCGAGCAACGCGCGCCCGAACGGCTCACCGAGTATCAGAGCCTCGTCCGCGCGCTCGAGCGCGGCGGTCACCTGAACCGCGCCATCGAATTCCTGCCCGGCGACGACGAGTTCCTCGACCGCCGCAAACAACGTCTCGGCCTGACGCGGCCCGAACTCGCGGTCGTGCTCGCCTACAGCAAACTGTGGCTCAGCAATCACCTGCTCGATTCTGATCTGCCCGACGACCCGTACTTCGCGAGCGAGGTGCAGCGTTATTTCCCGACGGCCGTGCAACGGCGCTATTCGCGCGGGATCGGTCAGCATCCCCTGCGGCGCGAGATCATCGCCACCGCGACCACGAACAGCCTCGTGAATCGCATGGGACCCGTGTTCGTCACGCGCGCGCTCGAGGAAACCGAAGCGGGCCCGGCGGCGATCGCGCGCGCCTACACCATCGCCCGCGAGGTCTTCTCGATGCGCGCGTTGTGGGCGGACATCGAGGCGCTCGACAACAAGGTCGCCGCGAACGTGCAGTACGGCATGTTCTATCGCACGGGCAGACTGCTGCGACACACCAGCTACTGGCTGCTGCGTGAGCGCGGCAAGGATCTGCACATCGAAAACGCGGTGCGCGAGCTCAAGCCCGGCATCGCCGAGCTCGACAAGGCCACCGACGTCGGGCTCGGCACCGCGGTGCGCGCGCAGTACGACGCGGCGCTCGTCGAACTCTCTCAAGGCGGCGTGCCGGAAAGTCTCGCGAAACGGGTCGCGCGCCTGTTCCTGCTCGAGTCCGCGCTCGACATCGTTGCGCTGGCCAGCTCCGAGCGCGCACCCGTCGTCGAAGTCGCGCGCGCGTATTTCGAGCTCGGCGAGCTCATCGGCCTGGACTGGCTGCACGCCGAAATCGACCGGCTCACGGTCGACGGATCCTGGCAGGCCACCGCGCGCACCGGCTTGCGCGATGCGGCCATGCGGGCGCATCGGAAACTCACGCGCCAGATCCTGCGCACGCGGGGCGCGCGCCGCTCGTCCGAACGCGTGGCGCGCTGGAGCGCGCAGCGCAGCGACGCGCTGGCGAGCTGGAAGCGCACGCTCGCCGAGATGCGCGCGGGCCCGGCGGATTTCGCGACGCTCACGGTCGGAGTCGACGCGGTGCGCGGCCTCGCGTCCGCCTGACCGGATGCGCATCGCGCTGGTGATCACGACCTACGAGCGGCCCGACGCGCTCTCGGCGGTGCTCTCCAGCACCGGGCGTCAGACGCTCGCGCCTTCCGAGATCGTGATCGCCGACGACGGCTCCGGCGATTCCACTCGCGCGCTGGTGGCGGACTTCGCCGCGCGCTCCCCGGTGCCGGCGCGCTTCGTGTCGCAGACGCATGAGGGTTTCAGGCTGACCCGGCTGCGCAACCTCGCGATCGCGGCGACCACGGCCGACTATCTCGTCTTCGTCGACGGCGACATGGTGCTGGACCCGCGGTTCATCGCCGATCACGCCCGCCTGGCACGCACTGGATGGTTCACCCAGGGCGTCCGCGTGCGCGCCGACGCCGGACTGACGCGGACGCTCATCGCGGACCCCGCGAAGCCGGTGGAGTTTTCCGGCCAGGGACTCGGCGGCCTGCGCCGGCTCTATCTACTGCATTCACCGGCACTCGCCTCCCTCGTCCGCGGCGTCGCCAGCACGTTCATTGCCATAAAAGGGTGCAACCAGGCCTACTGGCGCCAGGACCTCATCCGGGTCAACGGCTTCAACGAGGCCATCCAGGGCTGGGGCCCCGAGGACAAGGAGTTGTGCGCGCGACTCCATTACGCCGGGGTCCGGCGCCAGACCCTGCTCTTCGGCGGGATCGCCGTCCATCTCGAACACCCGCCCGCGGCCCGGGAACGGCTCGGCGCGAACCAGGCGGTGTTCGTGGACACGCTCCGAAAGCGCAAGAAGCGCTGTGAAACCGGGCTCGATGCGCATTTGACCTGAAATCTTTTGGGTTAACATGGCGCCCCGTTTTTTGGAGGACGCATGTCAGGCAAGCCCGGAAAGCTCATTCTCGTTCGTCACGGCCAGAGCACCTGGAACGTGGAAAACCTTTTCACCGGCTGGCATGACGTCGAACTTTCCGACCAGGGTCGCATCGAGGCCCGTTCCGCGGGCATCGAGATCAAGAAGGCGGGACTGGTGCCCGACATCGCATTCACGTCCGTGCTCAAGCGCGCGATCCGTACGTTGTGGAGCGTGCTCGACGAGCTCGATCTCATGTGGATCCCGGTCGAGCGCAGCTGGCGTCTGAACGAGCGCCACTACGGCGCATTGCAGGGTCTCGACAAGGCGCAGACCGTGGAGAAACACGGCGAGGCGCAGGTCAAGATCTGGCGCCGCAGCTACGACATTCCGCCGCCGGCGCTGAACCTGGATGACCCTCGTCACCCGCTCAACGATCGCCGCTACGCGAACCTCGACCCGCGCGTACTGCCGGCCAGCGAATCGCTCAAGGACACGCTCGCGCGCGTGCTGCCGTTCTGGAACGACCGCATCGCCGCGGAGCTCAAACTCGGCAAGTACGTGCTGGTGGCCGCGCACGGCAACAGCCTGCGCGCAGTCGTGAAGATGCTCGACAACGTGAGCGAGGCCGACATCACCGAGCTCAACATTCCGACCGGCGTGCCGCTGGTGTACGAGCTCGATGCGAACCTGAAGCCGCTCAAGAGCGGCTACCTCGGCGACCCGGAGGCCATCAAGGCCGCGGCCGACGCCGTCAAGAAGCAGACCGAGAAGAGGAAGTAGTTAGCGATCAGGCCGGGGGACCCGGTTCCCTCGGCACCTGCTTCGCCGACCAGCCGTCGTAACGACCCTTGCGGATGTTCGCCGCTTCCGACAGCCGGCGGCTCAGCGCCTGCATGTCGGGCACGGTGAGCTGCATGGACTTGTGCGCATGCAGGCTGAAGCGCAGCTCTCCGGCGTCCGGCGTGTCGATCACGTCGGCATCGAAGCCTTCACCGCGCAGCTCGGTTGCCAGCTCCTCCGCGGACTGCGCGTTCGGAAACGCGAAGAAGAAATCCACGTCGTGGGGCTTGAACGGATCCGTACCGCGCTTGCGCAACTGGTCGATGAGCCGCGCGTCCCAGGAATCGTTCTTCTGGCGCCGCAGCTTCTGCAGATTCTGGTAAATACGCCAGGCCGCGACCAATCCACCGAGCACCGCGAAGGCGATCATCCAGTTGGTGGAGGAAAACATGTTCGTTACTCGTCTTCGGCAATGGTGACCTTGAGTCCCGAGAGCGCCGCGGTGATCTCGACCTGGCAGGACAACCGCGAATTCTCCTGGTAGTGCGAGAGCTCGGAGAGCAGTTCGCGCTCATCGGACATCGGAGCCGGCAGCTTTCCAGCCCACTCCGGATCGACGTAAATGTGGCAGGTGGCGCAGGAGCACATGCCACCGCAGATCGCCGCGACACCGTAATCCAGCTCGCGCAGCACTTCCATCACCTTCAAGCCCGGCTTGCACTCCACATCGTGAGAAACGCCGTCCCGATCAATCACTTGCAAGATCACCATCAGAGCTCAACCGTATCAGGGGAAACGCGCGGGATCCGCGCCGCTCAAGTGTGCCGGCCTTCGGTGCCGGGCGCCAGCGGTTGCAGCCGGCGGAGCGCGGCGAATTCGAGCGCCAGGTCCGTACCCGAAACGGCGCGCTTGATGCGCCGGGCGCGATACCAGAGATAGGTGAGCAGCGTGAAGACGTTCGTGAGCTCCTCGAGCATGACGGTCGTGGCGCCGCGCGAATCCAGCCCCGACGCCGACAGCAGCAGCGACGCGTGCGCGCTCGCACGCGGGTAGTAGGTGATCAACGCGGCCAGGTCGAGCAACGGGTCGCCCACCTGCGCATATTCCCAATCGATGAAGTACAGCCGGTCGGCGGTGATCACGTTGCCGCTGTGCAGGTCATTGTGGACGATCGTCGGCGCGCGCCGGGCCGAACCCGAACGCGCCAGCGAGGCGGCGCCGCTTTCCAGCAGGGCCTCGAGCCGCGAGGCTTCGGAAGGATCGTCCTGCACGATCACGTCCGCGTAACGCCGCGCCGCCGCCAGCGGATCGAACCGCGGCATGGAAGGCGGAGTGATCGCGTGCAGCGTGCGCAGCCGCTGGCCGAGCGAACGCAGGTCGCGCATGCGCGTGAAGTAGTGAGACGTCCAGAGCCGTCCCTCGAGATAGTCGGTGATCAGGCAGGAGCTGTCGGGGCAGGCATAGATGATGTGGGGCGCCATGCCCGCGTTCGCCGCCGCCGTGTGCAGGACGATTTCGCGCTGGCGGTCGAGACCCGCATCCACCTCAGGACTCTCGTTCAACCGCACGATGAACTTGCCGCGGCGCGTGCGTACCAGGAAGCTGCTATTGACCTTGCCGCCGCCGATGAGCTCCTGCGAGTAAGGCGCGTCGCCGTTTTCGCATCCCGGTACGTGCTGCAGCGTGACTCCGTCGATCATGCGGGAGCCCCCTGCGCAACCAGCCGACGACGCCACGAAACGAGGCCCGCGGCCGCGATCACGACCAGCACCGCGAACTGGGCGGCGATCCACGGCAAGCCTTGCATGTAGTACAGGTACACCAGCACTCCATCGATGACGATCCAGTAAATCCAGTTCTCGATCCGGGCCCGCGCCGCGAGCCAGGTCGCGAACAGGCTGAACCACGTGGCCAGCGAATCGAGCAACGGCCACTGCGCCTCGGTGCGCGCGGCCAGCCATTGTGCGTTCAGGTACGACACCAGCACGATCACGGCCGCGGCCACAAGATGCCACTGCCATGGCCAGTAGCCTACCGGCAGGCTGCCCTCGGAACTCGCCCGGGTCCAGCTCAGCCACCCGTACAGCGACATGCCGACGTAGAAGACGTTCAGCGCGGCCTGCATCGGCAGCGCCTGCAGCGCGGACAGCAGCGCAAGCAGCCCCGCGCCGATGGCGCCCGCGATCCAGCACAACCGGTTGCGGCGCGCGGCGAGCACGGCATACGCCGCGCCCGCCACGGTCGTGATTACCTGGAATGCGGTAAGCGTTCCTTCGGATAGCGTCACGACAGATAAGACGCGCTAACCCAGCGGACCCAGTACCTTCATCACGAAAATCGACTTTCCGTCACGCTCGAAGGTCGGCCTGAGCTCGCGCGTCAGCGCTTCCATCACTTCCTCGTAGCGGCCGAAAACCTGGGTGCTCATGTCGTTCGTGACGACCTTGAAGCGCCCGTCCGCGTTGAGGCGCTCGATGAACGCGCGGATCGGTGGAATGTAATCTTCGGTCAGTGGATAGAGACTGATCTCGACGCCGATGTTCATGTTGCACCGTCAACGAAAAGTATAAGCGACCGTCACACCCACGTGGCGCGGATCCCCCGCCTGTGTGTAGCGCGTCGCCGGGTAATCCGGAGGTTCGAGACCGAACTGGAATCCGCGCTGCGAATAATACCTGTCGAACAAGTTGCGCACCCAGATCTCGGCGCGCCAGTGGTTCTTCGAGTAGCCCGCCTTGAGATGTGTCAGGACGCGGGCCGGCGCGCGTTCGTCGTGCGACGCATCGAAGTAGAAGTCATCGACGCCGGCGAAATCGACGCGCCCGAACCAGCCGCGGGCGCGGTATTCCACTCCGAAGTCGAACATGTACCGCGGCGCGTGCGCCTGCTCGCGACCGTCGAGGTCGCGATCTCCGTACTGGTAATCGATGTATTTCGTTTCGAGCATGGCTGCACGAAGATCGAGCAGCCATTGCTGCGTGAGCTGCCAGCGCAACGACGCTTCGACGCCGTAGTTCTCGCCGCGCGCGGCGTTGTCGGTGTAGAGCACGAAACTCAGGGGATCCCCGGGTACCAGCTGCTCACCCGTCGGCACCTGCTGGTCCTTGCGGAGCATATAGAAGAGCGCGACGTCGGTCGCCACGGTTGCGTTGGCATTGGCGCCGCGCCAGCCCAGCTCGAAGCTGTCCAGGGTTTCCGTATCGAACGTGCGCGCTTCCGCCGGCACGTCCGCGCCGATGTTGAAGCCGCCGGCCTTGTAGCCGCGTGCGAGGCGCGTGTAGACGGTGCCGAGCGCGAGCGCATGCCGCACGCTCAAACTACCGCCGAACATGGTTTCGTCGGGCGAGAATTCGGCGCCATTGGTGTCCTCGTAGTCGGCGCCGCGGCGCTCGCCGCGCACGCCCGCGGACACCACGGTTGCCTCGCCCACGCGCCATTCGAGCTCACCGTACGCAGCCAGATTGGTGGCGCGATACTCGCTCGCCATGTGGGCCTCGCCCGGGCCGAAGCTGTCTTCCCAGGTGTCGAGTTGAGCGACGTCTTCGTCGGTGCGCAATGCGTAGACGCCGGCGAGCCAGGCGAATCCCGCTCCGGCATCGACGCTATCGCGCGAAACCAGGCGCAGGTCCTGGCTCAACGTGCGACGCTCGCGATCGAAACGCTGGAAGTACGTGTACGGGGCGAAACTGCCCCAGCTCTCGTCGTTGCCCCAGTCGCCGTCGAACGAGTACACGCTGCGCGATGTCCCCATCGTGGTCCGGCTGACGACGTCGAAGGTTCCGGCGCCCGTGTAATCGAGCCGCATCGCGAAGGCGCGCGCGATCTGCGCGTCCTCGCCGGGCTGATCGGACAGCGTGGTGCGCGAATTGTCGATCGCGAACGCATCGTAACCGTTGTCGAGATCGACCCACATCGCGACGAAATCCGCGCGCAGGTCGTCGAAAGGTTGCGCGCGCAGCCGCAGCCGCGCGCTGGTCTCGTCGTAACCGTTGGTGTCGTCGCGGTCGAGGAACGTATCGCGGCGGAAGCCGTCGCTGCGGTAATTGCCGGCGGCGAGTCGCCAGGCCGTCTCGCCCTCGCCGATTGGTCCGCCGATCACGCCGGTGGCGCCGCGCGTGCCGTAGTCGCCCAACTTGAGGTCGGCCTTGAGCTCGTGTTCTCGCTGCGGCGCACGCGTGTTGATTGCGATGAGTCCCGCGAGCGCGTTGGCGCCGTACGCGGTGCCCTGCGGGCCGCGCAGCACTTCGATGCGCTCGACGTCGGACAGCGTTGCGGGCATGCCGACGCCGGAGAAATCCACGCCGTCGATGAGGAACCCCACCGATGGATTCGGTGCGCCCTGCCACTGCTCCAGTTCGCCGATGCCGCGGATCTGGAAAAAGCGGGGCCGCGAAGTGCCCGCGGACCAGTTGAGATTCGGCACGAGGCCGATCACGTCCTGGAAGTGCGTGACGCCGGCCGCCGAGAGCGTGTCCGCATCGAGCACGGTCGCACTCATCGGCAACGTGTCGAGCCCGCGGTCGCGCAGTTCCGCGGTGACCACGACTTCATCGAAAGTGGTTTGGTCGGCGACCGCCGCGCAGGAAAAAAAGAGTGAAAACGCGCCGAGGACGCGCAGCGAAGCGTGCATTTCCTATCCCTCCGCCGGTACTAGCCGGATCAGGTTCTACGGGTTCGCGGCCCATCCGCATCTCAGGCGAGTGCACGACGCACACGCCACCCCGAGGCAGGGCGAATGGTAACGGAAAAGACGGTGTTGCGCGTTGTGCGAAACAGACTAGAATTCGCCGCCCGCATGAGCCGCCGTATCCGCATCTTCCAGGTCGACGCTTTCACGACGGAACGCTTCACCGGCAATCCCGCGGGCGTCGTCCTCGATGCCGACACGCTGACGGACGCCGAAATGCTCGCGATTGCGCGCGAGCTCAACAATGCCGATACCGCCTTCGTCCTCGAGCCGGAGTCGGATGATCACGATCTTCGAGTGCGCTTCTTCACGCCGCGCACCGAGGCGGGTTTCGTCGGGCATGCCACCGTCGCCACACATTTCGTGCTCTCGCGCGATGGCGTGCGAAACGGCGGACGCGTACGGCAACGGCAGAAGACCGGCATCGTCGACGTCGAAATCCGTGGCGACGGTCCCGGCCGCCGCATCGCCATCCGGCAACCCGCTCCGCCGCTCGGCCGCCAGCTCAACGACCGCGAACGTCTCGCCGTGCTCGACGCGCTCGCGCTCTCGACCGGCGACATCGACACGCGCTGCCCGCTGCGCATCGTGGGCGGCCCGAGCACGCGGCTGATCATCGGCGTGCGCAGCACCGATCAGCTCAAGCAACTCAAGCCGGATTTCTCGCGCCTGACCACCCTGTCCGCGCAGCTCGGTGCCGCGGGTTTCTTCGTGTTCACGCTGTCGCACGGTTTCGCGGACTGCCTGACCGAGTCGCGCATGTTCTGCCCGGCGCTCGGCATTCCCGAGGATCCGGTCAGCGGCAATGCGCACGGGTTGTTAGGCGCCTACCTGGTCGACCAGGGCCTGCTCGCCCACCCGGACAATCTCGCACGCTTCACGGGCGCGCAGGGCCACCACCTGCACCGCGCGGGCCGCGTCGACGTCGAGCTCGAATTCACCGACGGCAAACTCGACGGCGTGTGGATCGTCGGCCAGGCCGTCGAGCTCTTCGAAACCACGATGACGTTCTAGGGTGGGGATTAGGTGCCGGTGTAAAAAGTGGGGATTGCGCTTCGTCCTCGCTCGCATCGACGGCCGCTCAATCCCCACTTTTTACACCGGCACCTAATCCCCACCCCTCTATCTAGTGAGGGGCGAACATCTTGGGATCGACCCCTTCGTTCGCGCGCGCCGGCTGCCAGCCCGCGGTGCCGCGGATGATCGTGTCGGGGATCATCGCCTCGTCGAAGCCCAGTGACGCTGGCGGTTCATCGCCTACGCGCAGGATGGTGAGTCGCAGCGACGGCACGATCCACAGCCTCGTTTTTCCTTCCGCCTCGAGCCAGCCGACGTCGCGCGCGGCGAACTGGCCATCGACGCGTGTGAAGAACCCGTGCGGCGCCTCTTTGCGCGCGGGCGAGAACATCAGGCTCACATAGCCCGGCGGAGCGAACTGGTTGCCCTCGAATACGCCGTCGTGCGCGAGTAGTTCGGCCACGCGCATCCAGTCCGCGACGCGTGCGGTGAAGCAGCAGTCGGCCCGGACCTGCATCACGCCGTCGACCTCGGCGCGCCCCATCGAAAAACTCCCTGCGCCGAGCATCTTCCACAGGCGATCCGCCACGAGCTGTTCGTAGGACCCGCCCAGCGCGCCTTCCAGCGCTCTCGCGAGCGTGTTCGCATCGACCGCGGTCTCGGCGTCGTACTGGGTCAGCAATTGCCGCCACGAAATGTCCGCTCGTGGATCCGCGGTGAGGTTCTTCGCGAGCGCCGACACCGGCGCATCGAGATCGCGGATGACGCGATCGTTCATCGCGGTCCCGACGAGCAGCGCCGCCAGCGCGGGCGTGAATCCCGATATCCGCACCGGCGTATCCGCCGTCATGTCGCCCCAGTACTTCTCGAACACGACGTGTCCGCCGTGACCGATGAGCAGCGCGCGCGTGTTTCGCGGGTCCGCGTACTGCACCGCCGCTTCGATCGCCCGGGGATCGATTTCCGCCTCCTGCGGCGACACGCGCGGCTGCGGCGGACCCGGCTCCACGGTCACCTGCACGGGCGCCGGCCCGGAGGCCGGGCTGAACCACACGAATGCGAGCGCCGCCAGCACGGCGAGCACCGCCACCACCAACCACTTCTTCATGCCTCACCTACCGCGTGAGTCGAGATCGCTCGTCCGTTCGCGAGCTCCAGGACGTGCGTCGTATGCGCGGGCCACTCCTCGCGATGATGAGTCGCGATCACGCAGCTTCCGCCCTCTTGCAGCCATTCATTGAGCCGATGCGCGAGATCCGCGCGCGTCGCGCGGTCCAGCCCCGCGAACGGCTCGTCGAGCAAAGCGAGGCGCGGCTCACACGCCCATGCGCGCGCGAACAACACGCGGCGTGCCTGCCCATACGACAGCTCGG
>JAEZCN010000127.1 GCA_023433515.1 Pseudomonadota bacterium | reverse complement strand
TGACCGGATCGAAATACCCGTACCGGGTAATCATCGCCTCACTTGTGAGTTCTTTCACATATTCCGGCATGGACGGCCCCAGGAAAGCGGCCGCATCGGGAGCCCGGTAGGGCTGTTTGTGGCGGTTGAGGATGGATTCGGGGAGCGCCTTGCGCATGGCCTGCTTGAGCAGCCACTTCTCGCGCAGCACGCGCATCTTGTACCGCGGATGCAGCCGGGTCGCGAATTCGATCAGCCGGTGATCGAGGAACGGGAACCGGCCCTCGACCGAATTGGCCATCAGCATGCGGTCGCCCTGCGAGGACAGCAGGTAACTCGGCAGCAGGGTCTTCGCCTCCAGGTACTCGCTGCGATTGAACGGGTGCCAGCCGGCGAGCTCTGGCGGGAGCGACTCGCGCAGCCGCGCCGCCGGATCGCCCGACGTGCGCGCACGGAATTCGTCGGACCAGAACAGCTTGCACTGGGCCGTGGTCATCCAGCGCGGCAGGTGCGAGAAACACGGATCGGCAGGATTGTTGAGACCGATGCCGAAGAATTCCTTGAGGTAGGCGGCGCTCTGTTCGGACGTGAGGTCGAGGTACGGATACAGCCGCTTGAGCAGTCCCGGACGCCATTTCGACTGAGGCTGCTGCGCCCAGAACTGGCGCACCTTCGACTCCTTGAAGATGTCGTAGCCGCCCAGGACCTCGTCGGCGCCCTCGCCCGTCAGCACCACCTTGACGCCGTTGCGGCGCACGAGTCCCGACAGCAACTGCATCGGCGCCGGCGCGGTGCGCAGGATCGGGCTTTCCGAATGCTGGATCGTGCGCGGGAAGGCCTTCGCGATGTCGGCCAGCGAGCACTGCACGTGGTTGTGCACGGTGTCGAGGTGTCTGACCATCGCCTGCTGATGCGCGGACTCGTCGAGCCCCGCGTCGTCGAATCCGATCGAGAAGGTCTGCAGGGTCCGCGGCACGCGCTTCTTGAGCAGCGCGACCAGCGTCGAGGAATCGAGACCGCCCGATAGATAGGCGCCGACCGGCACGTCGGCGCGCAGGCGGATCTGCGTCGCATCGCCGAGTATCTGGTGCAGCTCCGCCTCGAGCTTGTCGGCCGGATCGCGCCGCAGGTCGGCCACGCGCGGGAATTCCCAGTGCCAGTAACGCTTGCGGTGCGAGCCGGATTCGTCGAGCACCAGCATTTCGCCGGGCGGCACGATGTTGACGCCGGCGAACACGGTGCGTGGCGCGACCGGCGCCCAGAACGTCATGAGCTCGTCGAACCCATCCGGATCGAGCGCCGCCTGCACGTAGCCGCTCGCGAGCAGCGCCTTGACCTCGGAGGCGAACACGATGCCGCCCGGGATCTGCGCGTAATACAGCGGCAGGATGCCGGCGCGGTCCCGCACCAGCAGCAGCCGGCGACGCTTTCGGTCCCACAGCGCGAACGCGAACTGCCCGTTCAGGTGATCGACGAAGTCGTCGCCGTACTCGTCGTACGCATGCACGATGACTTCGGTATCGCTCTGCGTGCGGAACTTGTGGCCGCGCGCGATCAAGTCGGCGCGCAGCTCGATGTAGTTGAAGACCTCACCGTTGTACGTGATCCAGGTGGTCTCGTCGCCGTTGTGGATCGGCTGTGCGCCGCCGCCGAGATCGATGATGCTGAGCCGCGCGTGGCCCAGTCCCACGCCGGGCTCGATGTGATACCCGATGCCGTCGGGTCCGCGATGCGGGATCGCGCCGACCATGCGCTCGAGGCGCGCGGCCTCGGGCGTACGCGCGTCGTCGAAGTAAATCCCCGCAATGCCACACATCAGCTCTTCCTCCAGTACACCGCGAAGCTCGCATCGCGATGCACGCGTTCGAAGCAGTCTCCCTGCTCGAACAACGCATGGTGGAGCGGGTTGACGTAGACGACACACAGTTGGCGCGGCTGGCCACCGTTTGCGGCCAGCATGCGATCGCGCACCTTGACCAGCAGGTTCGCGTCGAATGGATTGTAGAGAAACACCAGCAGATTGCCTTCGGGCAGTTCAAAGGCGCTGGCATCGTCACAAATGCACTCGATCGGAGCCGCATCCCGGTTGCGCGCGGCGAATCTTGCCACGTTGGCGACCGCGTTATCGTGCAGCTCACGCGAGAGTTCGACGCCGATCACGCGCCGGAAGGGCCGCAGGGCCGCCATCATGAGCACTCGACCCTTGCCCGATCCGAGGTCGATGAAGGTGAAACCGTTGGCGCGCGCGCCGACCACCGCGAGCGCACGCTCGAACTTCGGGATCGACGTGGCCTCGTAATGCACGGCGTGACGCGCGAGGCGCGCGTCGATGTCGTGCAGATCGGCCACCGCCACGCGCGAGACGGTTTCGACCGAGTTACGCCAGTCGAACCAGCGCTCGCGCAAGATCGCCAGCTTCTGGCTGACCGTCGTGAGCAGCGAACGGACGAACCGGATGGCGAAGGCGACGCTGCCGCGCGCCAGGCGCGCGGCGCGCCGGTACGCGAAACGCGCGACGTCGAGGCCGAGCCACGTCAGGCCGGCCGCGTTCAGTGGATAGAGCGCGAGATTCTCGAGCGCCCGTTCGCCGGTCGCGAACGGCTCCTGCCAGGCGGCGGCCGAGCCGAGGAATTCGTGAGATTGCAGTCCGCGCGCGCAGCCATCCCGCAGGCACTCGAGCGTGAGGAGCACGCCGGGCGACTGCCGCGCCCACTTCTCGTCGAAGCCGATCTTGAGCTCGAAATAACGATTCGCGTGCACGATGCCGAGGTTCACCGCGGCGATTTCCCGGCCCACGAGCAGGCGCCGAACCAGCAGCGCGCCGCTCGCGGCGAAATGCGCGGCGATGCCGTGGAAGAATTGCTGGAGGTCCGGTTGCGAGAGCACCGCGCTGCCCGCCTCCCCTTTCCAGCCGCGCGATTCGACTTCGAAGGCTTCGCGCAGGACGTTGTCCAACTGCGCGGGCGGGGGTTGCAGGCTTTCGAAGCGCACTTCGCCGGCCCGCTCGAGCTGGCGGCGCTTGCGGCGCAACGTGGAGGCGCGCTCGGTGGACAGCCGCGCGAGGAGTGCATCGAAGCCTCCGGCGAGGTCGACCCGCAGGCATGGGCTGCTGCGCGCCGTCAGTGCGATTGCGCGGCCGCGCGCCCGGCGTCGCAGATCCTCCGCCCATTCGCCGCGATCCAGCCGTTGCAGCAGCATCGGCCTTCGCTGCCGCGCGATCTCCCGGCACAACACCGTGCGGGCGGCGTCGGACTCGGCGAGCAGGCGCATCGGCTCGTAGAGGCGATCGCCGCCCAGGAACTCGAGCCATCTGCCGCCTCGCCGCCGCACCTCGACCAGCGGCGCAACCGCGGCCAGCTGCAATCCGCGATGCACGGTGATGACGTCGAGTCGGTCGCCGGCGTGCAGCGTGCGTGCGGCGACGAGCGACCAGGCATGCGACTGCATGGGGTCGGTCGAAGCCGTGGCCGCCAGACGATCCCACGCCGCGGCGAGCGCTTCGAGCTCTTCGAGGTTGCGCAAAGTACGCACCTCGAACCCGGAGGTTTCGGCGCTGACGAGAGCGGCCGGACCAACCATGGATGGCTCAGCCAAGCAGGCGGTTCCGCAATTGGAACAGCGTCCGGAAGGCGATGCCGGCGCCGGGAATCGACGCGGCGAGTCCGAGCCAGCGATCGCCGGATCCGGTGTGTTCGATGGCACGCGACAGCGACCGGCGCGCCGCGGCGCGGTCGTTCGACAGGAGCTGGGCCCGCGCGAGCGCGAGCAATTCGCCGCGCAGCGTGGCGCGCACCCGGGTGCCGTGCGCCGCCATGAACGCGCAATCCGCGCACCAGATACGTTCGATCATCGCCACGCGTCGCGCGAGCTGCACGAGCTTCGGCAACCGCGTGAGTCGCACCGCATCCTCGTGACTGCGGTTCACGGCCGCGTCGATATCGACCAGCACGCAGCCCGCGTGATGCGACAGGCGCGCGAAATATTCCCAGTCACCGCAGGTCGGATCGGCCGCGTTGAACTCGAGACCCGGCGGCACGCGGCCAATGCGCACGAGGCCCGCCGCCGGCAGCACCCAGGGCGCGGGCAGCGAATCCGCGTAGACGTCGCCCTCGTACACCCTGTAGCGCTCGCGCGCCGGAGCCTCGAGGCCGAGTTCGCCGGCGGTGAATTCGTGGCGCACCGGAAACACCTCGGCGAAATCGCGCAGGTAGCGATGCCAGGTGCGCAGGCCGTCGCGCGTGATCGTGGTCTTGCCGCGCAGGATGTTGAAATTCGAGAACACGAATCCCGCGGTCGGGAAGCGGCGCGCGAGCGCGACGCACAACTCGAGCTTGCCCGGCTCCCACAGGTCGTCGTCGTCGAGCAGCGCGAAGAACTCGCCGCGCGCGATCTCGATCGCGGCATTGCGCGCCGCGTTGAGCCCCGCGTTCGACTGGTGGATGCAACGGATGCGATCGCCGTATCTCGCGAGCACTTCGCGCGTATCGTCCGTCGAGCCGTCGTTCACGACGATGAGCTCGAAGTCGCGGTAGTTCTGCGCGAACACGCTCTCGATCGCCTCGACGACCAGCGCCGAACGGTTGAAGGTCGTGATGATGACGCTGACGGTGGGCGCGGCGGCGCCGGTCGACGTACTCACACGGCACCGCCTCCGGGCGGCACCGGCACGCGGGAAGCCGGTACCGGGTGCGCAGCGACCGACTTCAACTTCCGGAGCACCTTCCCCGCGAACTTGCGCAACCGGGTGACACCGATCGCGACGCCGAAACTCACGGGACCGTGATAGATCCCGAGGTACACGTTGAAACGGCAAGTGCTCGCGAAGCGCGTCTTGAACGCTTCGTCGCCGATCGTGAAGTCGAGCTCGCGACGCGAGCGCGCGAGACAGTCTTCGATGAGCTGGCGCGTCAGCAGCAGGCCCGGGGAATGTTCGGCGTACCGGATGGAGAACGCCGGCTTGTACCAGGTGACGCAGCCCGCGTAGTCGAAACCGTAGTGGAACGCGATCGGCGCGCCATCGAGCTCGACCACGGAGAACTGCAGCCAACCGCGCGCGTGCAGCCCGTGCGCGAGCAACTTGTAGAAACGCATCTGTCCCGCATTCGCGAACAGGCTCGGCTTGCCGACGTTGGCCCAGCGTTGCCGGTGCTGTTCGAAGAACACCGGCAAGAGGCGCTCGAGTTCCTCGACGGAGGTGACGTGCCGGAACGTGAGATTTCCGTGTTTGCGGAACCAGTTGAGCGGTCGCCGCAGGCTGTACTTGTCGATCATGTGCCGCGCGCGCTGCGAATCCGCCTGGAAGTCGAGTGCCGGGCACGGCACGTGGATCTCGTCGACGAGCCGCAGCCCGATGTCGCGCGCCGCGGCGGTGAGCAGCACGACGCTCGAGGAATGCCCGGGGAGGTTCGCCAGCGCAAAACGATCCCACTTCCACCACTTCGAATGCAGGAAACGGCAGATCCCCGCCATCGCGCGCGGCTTGTCCTTCGGAAGGATGAAATCCTGGTAGTCGGAATTGCCGGTGCCCGCGAACTCGAGCAGCCGCCAGCCATACACGCTGCGTCGGCGCATCAGCGGCGCGAAGCCGACGATCTCGTCGCCTTCGCGCACCACGAGGAAAAACAGCTCGCGCCCCTTGCCGAACACCTGCCACCACGAGTCGAACCACTCGTAGGTCTGGAACACGGTATTGATCTCGTTGTCGGCAACGAGCGCGTTCCAGCGCTCAGCGTCGAGCGGGATGTCTGAACGCCGGGTGATGAGCTCGACGCGCATCCCGGCCGGGCTCATGCGGCTTCGAGGTGCGGGCGCAGCACTTCCCGCATGGTCGAGAAGCGGAAGTCGTTGATCAGCGCGCGCAGCCGCTGCTCGCACA
>JAEZCN010000157.1 GCA_023433515.1 Pseudomonadota bacterium | reverse complement strand
GAAGGCGCGCGCGACTATCTGGTCCCGTCGCGCACGCACGCGGGCAAGTTCTTCGCGCTGCCGCAGTCGCCGCAGATCTTCAAGCAGCTCCTGATGGTCGCGGGCTTCGACCGCTACTACCAGATCGTCAAGTGCTTCCGCGACGAAGACCTGCGCGCGGAGCGCCAGCCGGAATTCACGCAGCTCGATATCGAGACCTCGTTCCTCTCGCAGGAACAGATCATGCAAATGATGGAGGCGCTGACGCGTCACATCTTCAAGGACGCGATCGATGCGGAGCTCGCCGATCCGTTCCCGCGCATGAGTTTCGCGGAGGCGATGCGCCGTTATGGCTCCGACAAGCCGGACCTGCGCAATCCGCTCGAGCTCGTCGACGTCGCGGATCTCGTCGCAACCTGCGACTTCAAGGTGTTCGCGGCTCCCGCGAAGGACCCCAAGGGCCGTGTGGCCGCGCTGCGCGTGCCGGGCGGCGGCGCGATGCCGCGCTCGCAGATCGACGACTACACCGCCTACGTCGCGCGGTATGGCGCGAAGGGCCTCGCGTACATCAAGGTCAACGAGAAGGCGAAGGGCAAGGAAGGATTGCAGTCGCCGATCGTGAAGTTCCTGAGCGACGAGGCCGTGAAGGGCATCCTCGAGCGCACCGGCGCGCAGGACAACGACGTGATCTTCTTCGGCGCGGACAGCGCGAAGGTCGTCAACGACGCGTTGGGCGCGCTGCGCCTCAAGATCGGCGTGGACCAGAAGCTGACCACCGAAGGCTGGAAGCCGCTCTGGGTCATCGATTTCCCGATGTTCGAGTGGGATCCGGAGGAGAAGCGCTGGGTTGCCATGCATCACCCGTTCACCTCGCCCGCGACGAACGACATCGAAGCGCTCAAGGCCGCTCCCGACAAGTCGCTCGCGAAGGCGTACGACCTCGTGTTGAACGGCAGCGAGATCGCGGGCGGCTCGGTGCGTATCTACCGCCAGGACATGCAGTCGGCGGTGTTCGAATTGTTAGGCATCGACGCGGCCGAGGCGAAGCTCAAGTTCGGCTTCCTGCTCGATGCGCTCAAGTTCGGCGCGCCGCCGCACGGTGGCATCGCGTTCGGCCTCGACCGCCTCGTCATGCACATGGCGGGCACCGAGAGCATCCGCGACGTCATCGCCTTCCCGAAGACGCAGACCGCCGCGGACATCATGACCGACGCACCGACGGAAATCGCCGAGAAGCAGCTGCGCGAGTTGCACATCCGGGTGCGCACGCCCCCTGTTTCTCAGGGCTGACGCCCACAAAGGAAACGTCGCCCCTGCGGGGCGCCGTACGTGAAGTGTATGAAGACCGCAGTAGTTTTCGTGCATGGGCTGTTCCTCAATGGAGCGGAGTTCACGTTGCTGCGCCGGCGGATCGAGGGCGCGTTCGGGTTCCAGTGCCACCGGTTCAGTTATCCGACGACGCGTGGCGCGCTGGATCCGACGCTCGAGCGTCTCGCGCGCTTCGTGGACGACATCGACGCCGATCGCGTGCACTTCGTGGCGCACAGCCTGGGCGGCATCGTCCTGTGCCGTTACTTCGAACACGAAGCCAAGCCGCGCGAGGGGCGGGTGGTCATGCTCGGCACTCCGCTGGCCGGCAGCCGTTCGGCAAAGGCCGTGGCCCGGCACGCGATGTTGCGCGCGCTGGTCGGTCCCATCGTCGCGAGCGAACTGGTCGAGGATCACCCTCCGTATCAATGGAATTGCGCCCACGAGCTCGGCGTGATCGCCGGAACACGCCCGATGGGCCTCGGCCGGTTCTTCGCGCAATTCGACGAGGATTCCGATGGCACCGTCGCGCTGAGCGAAACCCGGTTTCCCGGATGCAAGGCGCACGTGGCTTTGCCCGTCAGCCACATGGGTATGCTCATGTCGCGCCGGGTCGCGCGCCAGGTGGGTTCCTTCCTGATCGACGGTCATTTCTCCGAACGCTGAGACGGGTACTCACTACCTGGCGGCGGACCCACCGTCGCACGGCCCGTCTTGAAGCAGCGGTCCTCGCGTCGCACCGCGGCGGAGCAAGGCCCGATCGACTCCCGACGATGAATTGATGCGCCCCTCGCGGCCGTGCAACAATCGATCGACGTTCAGATTCGGCAAGGCTTAAACGCTCAAACAATAAAGCCGCGCCGGCGCTCCGTTGATGGTCTGCCCCGATCACGATGTGCCAAGAGGAGAACGCGATGAAGCGAAGATCTTTCCTTAAGAACGCGGCACTGGCCACTGCCGCGACTTCCACTGCGGTACTCACCGGTTGTTCCAAGAAAGAAAGTGTCGACGCCCCTAACGTGTCGACCGCGAAGAAGACCGCCATCAAGTGGCGGCTTCAGACCTACGCGGGACCCGCGCTCGCGGAACACGTCATCAAGCCGTCCATCGACGCTTTCAACAAGGCGGCCAACGGCGAGATGGTCATCGAGCTGTATTACGCCGACCAGCTCGTCCCGACGGGTGAGCTCTTCCGCGCAATGCAGCAGGGCACCATCGACGCCGTGCAGAGCGATGACGACTCGATGTCCGCACCGACCGACGTGCGCGTGTTCGGCGGATACTTTCCGTTCGCCACGCGCTTCAGCCTGGACGTCCCGGCGCTGTTCCACAAGTGGGGACTCAACGAGATCTGGGCTGAGGCGTACGGTGAGGTCGAGAACGTCACCTGGTTGAGCGCGGGCGCCTGGGATCCGTGCCACTTCAACACCGTCAAGCCCATCAACAAACTCGCGGATCTCAAGGGACTGCGCATCTTCACGTTCCCGACGGCGGGCAAGTTCCTGACGCGCTTCGGCGTCGTACCGGTCACGCTGCCCTGGGGCGACGTGCAGGTCGCGATCCAGACGGGCGAGCTCGACGGACTGGCCTGGTCCGGCATCACCGAGGACTACACGGTGGGCTGGGCGGACGTCACGCCGTACTTCCTCACCAACAACATCTCGGGCGCCTGGATCGGTTCGTATTTCGCGAACACCAAGTCCTGGGAGAAGGTGCCGGAGCATCTGAAGACGCTGTTCAAGCTCTGCATGGACAGCTCTCACTACTATCGCCAGCACTGGTACTGGGCCGGCGAGGCGGACCTGCGCGTCAATGGTCCGAAGATGAAGCTCACGACGATCCCGGCCGCGGAATGGTCCAAGGTCGAGGCCGAGGCCCAGAAGTTCTGGGACGAGGTCGCCGCCACCAGCCCGCGCTGCGCGAAGGTGGTCCAGATCTTCAAGGACTACAACGCTCTCATGTCCAAGGCGGGTCCGCCGTATAGATAGGCTCGAGCGAGTCTCGTGGCGGGCGGGGGCGGCCGGCCCCCCGCGGACCTCGCATGAGTAAACGACCGTGACCACCGCCACCATGCCCAAGGCCGTGAGGCTATACGTGCGATACGTGGATGCCACGAACCGCGTGTTGGGCTCGATCGTGATGTACCTCGCGCTCGTGATCCTGGGCGTGCTGATTTTCGGTTCGTTGACCCGCTACGTGTTCAACGTGCCGCTCGTGTGGATCATCGAGATGGCGCAGTTCCTGATGGCCGCCTATTACATCCTCGGCGGCGGCTATTCCATGCAACTCGACTCTCACGTTCGCATGGACGTGTTGTACGAACGCTGGAAGCCGCGCACCCGTGCGTACGTCGATTCGATCACGGTGTTCTTCCTGATCTTCTACCTGGCGTTCATGATCTACGGCGGCATCTCCAGCAGCGCCTATTCCCTCAAGTACAACCAGACTAACTATTCAGCCTGGGCGCCGCCCATGGCGCCCATCAAGATCATCATGGTCGTGGGCTTCGTGCTGATGTTGTTGCAGGCGATCTCGATCCTCTTCAAGGACATCGCGAAGGCCACCGAGAGACAGATCGAATGAGCTACGAGCTGATCGCGGCCCTGATGTTTTCCACGTTCATGCTGCTGCTCATCACCGGGCAGCGCGTGTTCGGCGCCATCGGGTTCGTGGCCACGGTATTCGCCCTCAGCCTGTGGGGCGAGGGCGCCGTCGAGATGCCCTTCGCCTCGACGATCACGCTGCTCAATTGGTATCCCATGTTGACGCTGCCCATGTTCGTCTACATGGGCTACATGCTGTCCGAATCGGGCATCGCGACGGACCTGTACCGCATGTTCCACGTGTGGTCGGGTCCGATGCGCGGCGGACTCGCCGTCGGCACGGTGCTGCTCATGGTGGCGATCTCGGCCATGAACGGCCTGTCCGTCGCGGGCATGGCGATCGGCGCGACCATCGCGTTGCCGGAGCTGCTGCGCCGCGGCTACGACAAGATCATGGTGACCGGCGTCATCCAGGCCGGTAGTTCGCTCGGCATCATGATCCCGCCGAGTGTCGTGCTGGTGCTCTACGGCATGATCGCGCGCCAGCCCGTGGGACAGCTATGGCTCGCCGGCGTCGGTCCCGGATTGCTGCTCGCCGCGCTGTTCATCATCTACATCCTGGTTCGCTGCCACCTGCAACCGAGTCTCGGTCCGCCACTCGCGGCCGAGGAGCGCCAGCAGATCAGCCTCGGCGAAAAGATCCGCCTGCTGCAGGCGGGCATCCTGCCACTGCTGATCATATTCTCGATGACCGGCCTGTTCGTGATGGGCGTCACCAGCATGGTGGAGTCGTCCGCGGTGGGTGCGCTCGCCGCCACGCTCGTGGCCGCGTTCAAGCGCCGGTTGACGTTCCGCGTGATGCACGAAGTGCTGCGCAAGAGTCTCGCGGTGAGCTGCATGTTCATGTGGATCATCCTCGCGGCGCTGGCGTTCGGCGCGGTGTTCGATGGACTCGGCGCGGTGCGGGCGATCGAAACGCTGTTTCTCCAGGAATGGGGTCTGGAGCCCTGGCACGTGCTGGTGCTCATGCAGCTCACCTACATCGTGATGGGCACGTTCCTCGACGACACGGCGATGCTGATCATCGTCGCGCCGCTGTTCATACCGATGGTGATCCAGCTCGGATTCGATCCGATCTGGTACGGCGTCCTCTACGTCATCACCTGCCAGATCGCGTACATCACGCCGCCCTTCGGCTACAACCTGTTCCTGATGCGCGCGATGGCGCCGAAGGACGTGACGCTGATCGACATCTACAAGTCGATCATCCCATTCGTGATCATCATGGTGATCGGGCTCGCGCTGGTGAGCGCCTTTCCGCAGATCGCGCTGTGGCTGCCGAACTATGTTTACGGCCCGAAGTGAGGCCAGCGATCCGCGGCAGGCGCCCGGGCGTGGTCAGAGCTCGAGGCCCGGCGGGACTCGCGAATCAGAACTCGAAGCCGACCGCCACGCGCGCGGCGTTGCGTCCACCGTGCACCTTCGCCACGCCGCCCGAGAGCTGGAAGTCGCTGCTGAACGCGTGCGCGACCGCGAGGCCGACCGCGACCTGCCCGTCGTGATAACCCGTACCGAGACCGAAGGCCGTCTTGCCAGCTTCGGAGGGTGAGACCGACGGCATGGCCAGGGTGGCCGCGATGCCGCGCGCCGCGTATTCGCGAACGCTCTGCACCTGCAGGTTCGTGTACGAAATCGCCGAGTCGAAGCGCTGGTCCGTGTAGCTCTGCGCGGCGCCGATGTTGGTGCTCACGGCGGTCAGCGCGGCGTTGAGCTGCGTCAGGTTCACCGCGTCGCTCCCCTGCGTCGCGGCGGCGACATGCGTCACGCGCCGTTCGTTGCCGGCGCTGCCGACCGACACGGTGTTCGCCGCGCTCGTCGTCGAGCCGTTGCCGATCGCAACCGAGTTTTCATGCGCCGCCTGCGAGTTGCCGCCGATCGCTACCGAGTGGTGGGCCGAGGCGACGGCGTGATCGCCGACCGCGACGGTATTCGTGCCGAGCGCCTGCGTGCCGGTGCCCAGGGCCACGGAAGATTGGGCGGCCGTGCCCGGAAGCTCCGGCGACTGCGCGCGCGCGTTCGTGCCGATGGCCACCGAGTTGGATTGCACGGCCGTGGCGCCGTGACCCATGGCGATCGTGCCGGCGCTCTGCGCGTTCGAGTCGGTGCCGAGCGCGATCGCGTTGTGCGCGCCCGCGCCGACGTTGGCGTTGGTGCCGGCCGCGAGCGCATCGTTCGCGCCGGTCGCTCCACACGTCACGTTGGCGCCGTCGATGCGGCACAGGCCGCTCTGCACGAGCTGCGTGAACACCGCCTGCAATTGCGCGAAGTTCACCGCCTGGTCGGACTGCGTCGCCGCGGTGACTCCGCCGATCGTGCCGGCGTTCTGGATCCCACCGTTGTTGGCGTTGACGCCCGCGAAGCTCGCGGTGGTGGCGCCGCCGGTGACGAGCGCATTGGCGTGTGCCTGCGCATTCGACTGCGCGGCGGCAGCCGCCGTGTTGGCGGCGTTGGCCGCGTAGGTCTGCGCCGCGTTCTGCGCGTTGCTGGCCGCGTTCGACGCGAACGCTTCGGCGGCGGACTGCGCGTTGCCCGCGGCCGTCGCTGCAAACGACTCGGCGGCGGCCTGAGCATTGGTGGCCGCGTTGGTCGCGAAAGTCTGCGCGGCGTCGAGCGTGTCGGCGGCGGTCGTGTCGACGTACAGCCGGTTCGCCGCGTCGGTGTCGGCGACGGGTCCGCCGACATTCACGATGCGACGTGTGGCGCCGGCACTGCCGACGCTCACGGTGTTCGCTTCCGTCGCGACCGAATTCGCGCCCAGCGCGACGGAGTTGTTTCCCTGCGCCTGGGCGGCCTGCCCCAGCGCGGTCGAATTCGCGCCGGTGGCGACCGAATGCGAACCCACCGAAGTCGTGTTCACACTGGCGCTCGTCGCCTGGTAACCGACGGAAGTGGCGAAGTTGGCGCCGGTGGAGGCCTGCAGGCCCACGGCCGTGTTCCCGCTGCCATACATGTTCGTGTTGCGGCCGACGCCCGTGTTGCCCGCCCCGGTGTTGTTGCCGCCCGTACCGCAGACAAGCGAGTCGGTCTGCGGGCCGGCAAGGGTCTCGGAGCACTCGACTGTCTGAGCCGGGACGAGCGGGCCTGAAAGTCCGAGCACACTCATTGTCCATAAGGCAGCGCGGATTTTACGGAATGTCATGGAGCATCCTTCATCGTTCCCGACGCTCCGGATTATTCTGGAGTGTGAAGCGTCGAGAGGATGCTCGGGTATCGACATGGCGCGCGCGAGGGCGATCCGGGCAGCAATCACCGCAAACGCGCGCCACGTCACATTCGGGTTTCGACGCCTCCGGCGCGGCTTTGCCAGGCCCCGCGGACGCGGGTCAAGATCTCGCCGGGGTCTTGTACCTGGAGACAGGAAGCGCGATGGGCGGCTAGTTAGTACCTCGGTGGAACCGGAATACGACCTCGCGCATCGAGTTGTCCGGGAAGCGGATCTGCGCGCGACGGCAGGCGGTGCAGCTCCCGTCTGTCACTCCATCAGCGACCGCAGCTTGTAGACGAGATCGAGCGCCGCGCGCGGCGTGAGATCGTCGGCGTTCACCGCCTCGAGTGCTGCCTCGAGCTCGAGCAGCCGCGGGTCCGGCGGCGGCGGGGCCGGTGGCTCGAGCGGTAGTTGAGCCTGGGGCGTCGGCGCGGCGCGCCGCGGGCGCGACGGGCCTGCATCGGCGATCGCGGACGGATGCCCGCCTTTCTCCAGCGCGGCGAGATACTCGCGCGCCGCCGCGATCGTCTCGCGCGGCACGCCCGCGAGCTGCGCGACGGCGAGTCCATAGCTGCGGCTCGCCGGGCCTTCCTTCACCGCGTGCAGAAACACGATGCCGTCCCGGTGCTCCGTCGCATCGAGATGCACGTTCGCAATGCCGTCGATCTCGTTCGCGAGATTCGTCAATTCGAAGTAGTGAGTCGCAAACAGCGTGAAGCTGCGATTCACGCGCGCGATGTGCCGCGCGACCGCCCACGCCAGCGACAATCCGTCGTACGTGCTCGTGCCGCGCCCGATCTCGTCCATCAGGATCAGGCTCTTGTCGGTCGCGTTGTTGAGGATGTTGGCGGCCTCGGTCATCTCCACCATGAACGTCGAGCGGCCACCGGCGAGATCGTCACCGGCGCCGATGCGCGTGAAGATGCGGTCGACGGGGCCGATCACCGCGCGTTCCGCGGGCACGAAACTGCCGACGTGCGCGAGCAGCACGATCAGCGCGGACTGGCGCATGTAGGTGGACTTGCCGCCCATGTTCGGGCCCGTGACGATCAGCATGCGCCGGCCGGCATCGAGCACGAGATCGTTCGGCACGAACGCGCCTTCGATGAAATGCTCGACGACGGGATGGCGTCCGCCGCGGATCTCGAGTCGAGTCTCCGCGACGAGCTGCGGTTCGGTCCAGCCGAGCGACGCGGCGCGTTCCGCGAGCGCGGCGAGACAGTCGAGCGCGGAGAGCGCGTTGGCCGTCGCCTGCAGCGCGCCGAGGCGATCCGTGAGCTGCGTCAGCACTTCCTCGTAGATCTCTCGCTCGCGCGCCAGCGACTTCTCGCGCGCGCCCAGCACCTTGTCCTCGAAGCTCTTGAGCTCGGGCGTGATGAAGCGCTCGGCGTTCTTCACGGTCTGGCGCCGGATGTAATCCTTCGGCACGCGATCCGCCTGGGCGCGGCCCACCTCGATGAAGAACCCCGACACGCGGTTGTACGCGAGCTTGAGCGAGGGAATGCCCGAGCGCTCGCGTTCGCGGCGCTCGAGCTCGAGCAGGAATTCGTCGGTATGCGTCGCGATCCGGCGCAGCTCGTCGAGGTCGGCGTCGTAGCCGGGCGCGATCACGTCGCCGTCGCGCAGCACCACCGAGGGTTCCTCGGCGATCGCGCGGTGCAACAGGTCGACGACGTCCGCGTGTTCGCCAATCGAGCCCGCGAGTTCGACGACGAGCGGCGCCTCGATCCGTTTCGTCGTGGCGCGCAGCGCGGGCAGCGCGCCGAGCGATGCGCGCAACGCGGTGAGATCGCGCGGGCGCGCGCTGCGCAACGCGACGCGCGAGAGAATGCGCTCCACGTCGCCGATCGCGCGCAGCGGTTCGCGCAGGGCCTCGAAACGCCGCGCATCCACCAGCAACGCGATGGCCTGGTATCGACGGCGCAGCTCCAGTTGATCCGTGAGTGGGCGGTTGAGCCAGCGCCGCAACTGCCGCGACCCCATCGGCGTGACCGTGGCGTCGAGCAACGCGAACAACGTGGCCGAATCCTGGCCGGACAGCGACGCGTCGATTTCGAGATTGCGCCGCGTGGCGGCGTCGAGGTGCAACGCATCGCCGCGTTCCTCGACGGTGAGGCGCGTGATGTGCGGCAACGCGGTTTTCTGCGTCTCGCGCACGTACTGCAGCAGCGCGCCCGCGGCCGAGATCGCGAGCGGCAGGTCGTCGGCGCCGAAGCCGCGCAGGTCGAGCGTCCCGAGCTGATCGGTCAGCAATCGCGACGCGCTCGCGAGTTCGAAGTGCCAGGGCGGACGCGAGCGTTGTTCTCCGGACGTGATCTCGCCCAGCTCGCGCGCCTGGTCCTCGGGCACGAGTAGTTCGGCGGGCTTCAACCGTTCGAGCTCGGCTTCGAGCGCCGCGGCGCCTTCGGCCTCGAGCACGCTGAAACGTCCCGCCGCCAGATCGAGCCACGCGAGGCCGAACGAGAATCCTTCCTTCGTGCCGCGCGCCGCGACCGCGGCGAGCAGAGTCTCGCGGCGCTGCTCGAGCAGCGCGTCGTCCGTCACGGTGCCCGGCGTCACGACGCGCACGACCTGGCGCTCGACCGGACCCTTCGACTTCGCGGGGTCGCCGATCTGTTCGCAGATGGCCACCGACTCGCCCTTGCGCACCAGGCGGGCGAGATAGGTGTCGACGCTGTGATGGGGCACGCCCGCCATCGGAATGGGCTCGCCCGCGGACTGGCCGCGCGAGGTCAGCGTGATGTCGATGAGTCTGGCCGCGCGCCGCGCATCGTCGTAGAACAGCTCGTAGAAATCGCCCATGCGATAGAACACGAGCGAGTTGGGATGCTCGGCCTTGATCCGGAGGTATTGCTGCATCATCGGCGTGTGCTGGGGGCTCACACCGGTGTGTTCCGTGGGCAAGTCGGTCTTCTCCTGCGCGGGTCCCGGAATCTTAGCCCATTGCCCGTATGGCCGATGCCCGCGCGTCGAGGCCGTCCACATACTCGGCCCATGAAACGCAACACCCTTGGTGCATGGTTACTCGCGGCGGGCGCGGTCTGCGGAATTCCCGCTCACGCCCAGAATGCGGATGAGGGCTGGGGATTCCTCATCGCGCCGTACGTCATGTTCCCGAACATGAAGGGCGAGACGGGCATCGGCAACCTGCCCGACGTCTCGGTCGACGAGGATCCCGGCGACATTTTCGACAACCTGCAGTTCGGCGCGATGTTGTACGCGGAAGCGCGCAATCGCGAGTGGGCCATCACCTCGGACGTGCTCTACATGCAGCTCGAGTCCGAGGTGCTGTCGCGGAGCCAGGTGATCGACGGTGAAGCCGAGGTCGCGCAGCTCGGGTGGGAACTCGCCGTCATGCGCCGGCTCTCGCGGTGGTTCGAACTAGGCCTTGCCGCGACCTGGAACAAGATCGATGCCGACGTGAGCATCGTCGTCAGCGCGCTGCCGAGCGCGCCGGCGATCAGTGGCGGGCTCGACGAAGAGTGGGTCGATCCCTCGATCGTCGCGCGGGCGATGGCGCCGATCGGCGAGAAGTGGCGCTTCGAGGCGCGCGGCAACGTGGGCGGATTCGGCGTGGGCTCCGAGATGTTCTATCAACTGCAGCTCGACTTCGTGTACGCGATGTCGGAGCGCTGGCAGCTCGGACTCGGGTATCGATACATCGACGTCGACTACGAGAGCGGCAGCGGCGCCACCCGTTTCGTTTACGACATGAGCACCTTCGGCCCGGTGCTGAAGGCTGGCTTCATGTTCTAACTACGCGCCCGCTTGGCCCGGGAGGAGCTCACGCGCCGTCCCGGGCCTTCGGCGGATACCACCATCAACGCACCGTCACCTCGACCCGGCGCGCCTGCTCGGGTGTTCCGCCGCCTTGCGTCGTCCCGGGTTCCCGCATTTCGATGCGCGAGTCCGCTATGCCCGCCGAGATCAGCGACGAACGCACGGCTTCGGCGCGGCTTTGCGCGAGCTGCTCGTTCATGGCGGGGTCGCCGGTCGGATCGTGATACCCCGATACCACCGCCGTCGCGCTCGGGTTCTGCTGTAGATAGGTCACGACTGGCGCCAATGCCGCCTGGCCATTGGCCGGCAACGTGGCCTGGTCGCTCTCGAAGAACACCGTGCCGGCTGGCGCCGCGGTCGGCGCCGTCACGGTCTGCGTCGACTGCGCGGGTGTGGCACGGTCGCGGCCCATCAGGTTCACGAGCAGCGCGATCGCGATGATCGCGGCGGCAAGCGGCAGCAGCCAGCGCAGCGGCGAACTCTTCGTCGGAGTCGCCGTCGCGTAGGTCATGCGCTCCATCGATGGCGGCGGCATCGACGGCTGACGCTCGCGCTCCATTACGCGTTCGCGCTCGGGTTCCAGGTGTGCGAGCGGCCCGGGCACCGCGGCCTCGATCGCATCCCGTTCGTTGCGCAGCAGGTTCGCGAGCGACGCCGCGTTGAGATTTTCCTTGCGCGCGCGTTTGCCGAGGAACGCGAGCACCAGTGGCGCGGCGAAGTTCAGCAGCGACATCGCGCTCGAGCTCTTCATTCCGGCGAAGCCGGCCACCGAATTGCTCAGGCTGCTGGTGCTGCCGCCGAACAACGTGCCCAGCAGCTTGTTGCCGAGGCTCATGATCGGCGCCGAACTATTGGCGCTCAAGAGGTTGCCGACATTGTTGAGCGCGGTGCCGTCATTCGCGGGGGACTTCACCATCTCGAAGAGTTTGGCGGCGAACCCGGGATCGTCGACGTGGTGCGCGACGCTGCCGAGCACCGCGGGGACCGTGGCGCTGACGCCCTTGCGGACCGCGGCGTCGGATTCGCCCAGCGCCGATGCTGCCTTGCCCAGTACGTCCGGGGTTATGAGTCCTTGCAAGCCATCCAGTAGTGAAGGGGAATTAGCGGCCATGTCAGACCTCCTCGTCTGAAAGGACAAGAGTTCACGCGAGGCTGAAGGCAAATACATCCAAAGGGGTGCGCTTCGATATCGGTGTCGCGGCCTCGCGGCGAAAGACATGGACTACGGAGCGCCAACTACCCTAGGACCCTTTGAACAGGCCCTAGTGGTGGATCGCACGCGCCCGATCCGGGAGAATCGGACGCATGCTGGTCCCGAACGACGGTGTCCTGATGGCCCTGGCTCGCGAAGTCGGGCCGCAGCTGCACGCGGCGGGGCGCGTGCTCGCCACCGCCGAATCCTGCACGGGCGGCTGGATCGCGAAGCTGTGCACCGACATCGCCGGCAGCTCGGAATGGTTCGACTGCGGATTCGTGTGTTATTCGAACCAGTCGAAGACGCGCGATCTCGGCGTGCCCGAGAAACTCATCGAAGCCGAGGGCGCGGTCAGCGACGCGGTGGTGCGCGCGATGGCCGAAGGCGCGATCGCGCGTACGAAGGCGAACGTGGCCATTGCCGTAAGCGGCATCGCGGGCCCGGGCGGCGCGGTGCCCGGCAAACCGGTCGGCACGGTGTGGTTCGCGATCGCGCATCGGACGGCGCATCCGGAAGAAGAACGGCTCGAGTGCCAGGGCCACCTCATCCAGTTCGATGGCAATCGCGATGCCGTGCGCCGCCAGGCGGTCGAATACGCGCTGAATCTCCTGCGGTCGCTGTTGCTCCAGCCGGCCTGATCATGCCGCGACTGTTCTTCGCGCTGCAGCCCGCGCTCGAACAGTCCCGCGTGCTGGTGGAAAAGACGATGCCGCTGACGGCGTGGCTTCGGGCCGTGTCGGCGTCGCCGGAAAACGTACATGCGACGTTGTGTTTCATCGGCGCCTGTCCCGAGGAACGGCTGGATGAGTTGCTCGCGGTGGCTTCCTCCGTGCGCGGCGCGCCGGCAACGCTTCACTTCGATGTTTATGAGTACTGGCGGAAGCCGCAGGTGCTTTGCGCCACGGCGGCCGAGGATGCGTGCGGTCCCGCGAACGCGCTTGCGCGCGAGATTTGCGAACGCGCCACGGCGGCGGGATTCACGCCGGACATCAAACCGTTTCGTCCGCACCTCACGCTCGCGCGCAAGGCGGATCCCACGCTCGTCGCGTCGCTCGATTGGCCGCAGCCTCTCGAGCCGGGATTCGCGGTTCGCTGCGAAGAATTCGTCCTCATGGAGAGTCGTCGCGGCGAACGCGGCTCGATATACAGTGTCGTCAAATCATGGCCACTGTATGCAGAAGGTGGCTCATGAAGACCACGCGAATATTCAGTCATTCGCGATAATTTTCCTGTGTATTTATACAGGACTCTGTGCTAGCTTCGTTTTCACCAAAACACTCGGCTTTCAAAGGGGATTCCGCGATGGACGACAACCGCAAGCGTGCGCTGGTCGCAGCACTGGGCCAGATCGAAAAGCAGTTCGGCAAGGGTTCGGTCATGCGCCTGGGTGACGCGCAGGCTTCGTATGACGTCGAAGCGGTGTCCACCGGCTCGCTCGGCCTCGACATCGCGCTCGGCATCGGCGGCTTGCCGCGCGGCCGCGTCGTCGAGATCTACGGTCCGGAGTCCTCGGGCAAGACCACGCTCACGCTGCAGGTCGTGGCGGAAGTGCAGAAGCTCGGTGGCACCGCGGCCTTCGTGGACGCGGAACACGCGCTGGATCCTTCCTACGCCGAGAAGCTCGGCGTCGACGTGAACGACCTGCTGGTCTCCCAGCCGGACACCGGCGAGCAGGCCCTCGAAATCACCGACATGCTCGTGCGCTCCGGCGCGGTGGATCTCGTCATCGTCGACTCGGTCGCGGCGCTGACCCCGAAGGCGGAAATCGAAGGCGAAATGGGCGAACTGCAGGTCGGCCTGCATGCGCGTCTCATGTCGCAGGCGCTGCGCAAGCTCACGGGCAACATCAAGCGCTCGAACACCATCGTCATCTTCATCAACCAGATCCGCATGAAGATCGGCGTGATGTTCGGCAGCCCGGAAACCACCACCGGTGGCAACGCGCTCAAGTT
>JAEZCN010000041.1 GCA_023433515.1 Pseudomonadota bacterium | reverse complement strand
GGTCAGCCCTCCAGGACTGACCCCTTTTGCCAGGAAAGGGGGGCTGCCCCCATACTTTTATCGGCTCGCGACTTTCAGTTCGCGCTCGAGGTCATCGAGCAGCGACTGAACGTCCATTTCGCCGGCGTCTTCCTCGAGCGAGATCGCGCCGTCTTCGTCCAGGTCGATCTTCGTGATGCCCGGGTTCGCCTTCTCGAGCTCCTCGAGCAGGTTCTGCGTCTTCTGATGTTCCTGCAGCAGTCGGCGGCTCTGGGCCACCAGCCTCTTGTGCTGCAGACCCTGCAGGATCGTCGCCTGCAGTTCCTTCGGGTGGCAGGGCTTGAGCAGGAAGCGGTAGACCTCGCCCTCGTTGATCGCGCGTACGGCCGCCTCCAGGTCCGCCTGGCCCGACAGGATCATGCGGATGGTGTTCGGCCATTGCTTGCGCACTTCCGCCAGGAACTGGCTGCCGGTCATGCCGGGCATACGTTCGTCGGAGACGACAACATCGATGTTGTTGCCCGCGAGGATCATCAGGCCCTGTTGGGCCGACTCCGCGGTGAAGATGTGGAACTGGCTGCGATCCAGGCTGCGCACCAGCGCAGCCGTGAGATTCGGCTCATCGTCCACCAGCAGGATGTTGCTCTTTTCCATGACGGTTACCTTTTCGAACTGGGGTCTAGTCGACCACTTTGACTGAAACACGAATGGGTTCGGCGACGCCGACGCCGCTCGCGACGGCCTTGAGCCGATCGAGCACGGTGGCGGTGACTTCGGTGCCGCGCGGCACGAGTCGGATGCCGCGCGCGCTCATGACGTCCGCGTCGATCGTCATGCCGATCTCGAGATCGCGCAGCGTGACCGAACGCGTCATGACGAGGCCGCTGTCGTCCGACAGCGTCTTGACCATGGCCTGAGTGATCGCGGGTGGCAGGCCCGGCGCGGCCTGGTTCACGAGCTGCGCGGCCTGTTCCGGGATGCGTCCCTGGCTCACGTGATGATCGAACTTGATGGCGGCCCACAGGATCGCGGCGCCGACGTTCTCCGGCTTCCACGTCGACGGATCGCCGTCGAGGGTGCCCGCCGCGGGCGTCTGCATCTGTCCGGCGACCATGCCGGCGACCGCTTCGAGCCGCGGGATCGTGCCGAGTAGTTTGCTCGCGATCTCGGGATGGGATTCGAACAGCCTGCGTTCCTCGTTGCTGAGGGCCTGGCCCCCGTAGGCGCGCGCCAGCAGTTCCGGCGGCAGCGTGATGCAGCCGAGCTGCGAGATCATCGCCGCGAGGTGGTATTGCCACAGGCCCGGCAGCAGCCCCAGCGCGGCGGCGCCGCTCTCGGCGTAGCGCTGGATCTGCGCGGCGCGGCGCTGCGCGGCCGGGTTGATGAGCCCGAGCACGTTGACCAGCACCTTCACGGTCGCGTTCAGCGTGTTCTCGAGCAGATGTTTCTCGGCGTTGATCAGCCGGTATTGATCGATGCCGTTCTGGATGACGCCTAGCAGGGTTTCCGAATTGCAAGGCTTCAGCAGGAAACGAAACACGCGGCCCTCGTTGACGGCCGCAATCGTCGATTCGAGATCGGCCTGTCCCGAGAGCACCATGCGCACGGTCTGCGGCGCGAGCGTGTTGACCTGCGCGAGGAAGCGCGCGCCATCCATCTCCGGCATGCGCATGTCGGAGACGACCACGGCGAACGGACCCTGCGAACGGATCATCTCGAGACCCGCGGCGCCACTGGTCGCCGTCTCGAGATCGACCCGATTGCGCAGCTGGCGGCGGATGCCGTCGAGCACATTCGGTTCATCGTCCACGAACAACACGCGCTCTCTCACGATGATTTTCCCCCGGCGCTTCTTGTGGCGCTCTTTTCCGCGATTGCGGCGACACACACCTCGCGCCAGTCGTTCCAGCGATCGGCGCGGTTGCACTTCGCGAGATAGTCCACGTTGAGGCGCAGCCCCGCGGCGTGCGGATCGGTCACGTCCGGATGGTTCGAGATCCGGTCGGCGACGTGCACGATGCCCGGCAACCCGAACTCACCCGTGGCCTGCTCGGGATCCTCATGGAACGCGATCGCCTCGGCAATCGTATTCGGCAGGCCCCAGAGCCCGACGAGATAGGCGCCGACGTCGGAATGCGAGGCCTGCAGCTCGAGTGTCTCGATGTCGTGGCTCGCGCCGGGATTGTCGCCCGCGAGCTCGAGCACGCGTTCGTATTCGGCCGGCATGCCCATCGCGAGCACGAGTTTGCCGATGTCGTGCAGCATGCCCGCGAGGAACGCGGCCGCGACCTGGTCCTTGTCCATGCCTTCTTCGATCGCGATGCGATGCGCGGCGGTCGCCGTGGCGACACTGTGCGACCAGAGTTTTTCCAGGCTGAAGCCGCGCACCTGCGGCGTCTCGCCCCCGGAGAAGATGCCCTGGCCGAGCACGAGCGCCATGATGCGATCGAGGCCGAGCAGGGCGCCGGCGCGCGCGACGTCCGCCACCGGCTTCGCGAGTCCGAAGTACGCCGAGTTGACCAGCTTGAGCAGGCGCGCCGTCATCGACGGGTCGCTCGAGATGATCTTCGCCACGTCGTCCATGTCGGCCGTCGGGCTCTTGAGGCACTCGACCAGCCGCTGGTAGGTCGCCGGCAGGGTCGGTAGTTTGTTGATGCGCGCGACCAGCGTCTTCACCGCCGGGTTGCCCGCGAGATCGCGCAGCGCGAACGCGCGCGCGATCGTGCCCTGCAGGATCTCCGCGTCGCAGGGCTTGGAGAGGAACTGGTGCGACACGCCCAGCGCCTTCATCACGGATTCGGTTTCGGCCTGGCCGGAGAGGATCAGGCGGATCGTGTCGGGGAAATCGCGCTGCACGACCTCGAGCAATTCCGCGCCGCTCATGCCGGGCATGCGCATGTCGGTCACGACGACCTCGCACGGCTCCGCCTTGAGCGACTGCAGCGCTTCCTGCGCGCTGCCGACGAACTTCATGTTCCACTCGTTGCGCTTGGGGCGAAGCATGCGCTTCAGCCCCTCGAGCACGCGCGGCTCGTCGTCGACGAATATGACGCGGATCGCGTTCAAGCAGCGGCCCCCGCCGCGGATTCGCTGTCGGCCTTCGCGCCGCCGATCGGCAGCCGGATGATGAACGTCGTGCCGGCGCCCGGCGAGCTGACTACCTTGATCGTGCCGCCGTGCTTGTCGACGATGACGTTGTGAGCGATCGCCAGCCCCTGGCCCGTTCCTTTGCCGACCTCCTTGGTCGTGAAGAACGGATCGAAGATGCGCTGCTGGATGTGCGGCGGCATGCCGCAGCCCGAATCACTGATTTCCACGATGGCCCAGTCGCCGTCCGGGCGCGTCTTGACGCGGATCTTGCCTTTACCCTTGCCCCCGTCGCCGACCACGTCGCCGATGGCATGCGCGGCGTTGACGACGATGTTGAGCACCACCTGGTTGAACTCGGCCGGCGAGCAATGCACCTGCGGCAGGTTCGAGTCGAGATCGAGCTCGACTTCCGCGACGTATTTCCACTCGTTGCTGGCCACAGTAATGGTGCTTTGGATCGCGCGATTGAGGTCCGTCGCGGTCTTCTCGCGCGCCGGGTGAGAGAACTCCTTCATCGCGCGCACGATCTTGGCGACGCGGTCCACGCCTTCGAGCGACTGGTTGAGCGCGCGCGGGATCTCTTCCTTGAGATAGTCGAAGTCGGCCGCTTCGAGCGCCTGGCGGGCAGGGGCTCCGCCGGTTTCGACGAGCTGCCCGAGCAGACCGTCGAGCTCGCCGAACGATTCCTTGAGGAACCGCAGGTTGTCGCCGACGTACTGCGTGGGCG
>JAEZCN010000132.1 GCA_023433515.1 Pseudomonadota bacterium | reverse complement strand
GTTGCCGGAACTTGACCCGAAGGTGGAGTATCCAGAAAACACGATCGAGGCGTTGTAGGTGCGTGTACTTGCCGCAATCTGGCTCTTGGTGCCGGCAGCACTCGCGACGATCCTGTCCGTCCGCGGTTTTCGGCTGATCGAGTCTGAGCCAAGCGCGGGTTCGACTCGAGCACTTGTCGCCCTGTCGATCCTTCCGCTGTTGAGTGTGTTCCTGGGCGTCGCTGTTTCACTATGGGGTGGCAAGTGAGTACGCTCTGCGACATGCTCGTGGGGTGACGGTGGCGCCATCGGTAGGGATAGTTAGCCGGCAGAGGCGTGCGCGCCGCGGTGGAATCAATTCAAGGCGCGGCCGTACACAAACAATGGAGGTGGCAGATGGAATCTGGATTGGAAAGTACATTCGCCGTCGGCTGGGGAACGCTTTCGCTCATCAATGCAGGTCTCGCACAATCGAAGGGCCGAGGTGGCCTGGCGTGGTGTTTGATCTCGTTGCTGCTCGGCCCGATTGCCACTTTCCTGATCGTCGTCCTGGAGCGCGCCGATGAGCCCAAGACGTCAACGGAGTAACTTCGATTCGAAGAGAGTGAGAGCGGTGCGTCGGCGCAACGTGTCAGACTGGTTTTGCCTCGGCTGTGAGCATTAAGGTAAGCACTCGATACGTGCTGGCCGATTCGCTGTCACAGTCGGGCGCGCGGCGCCAGAGATAATGCCAAGAGGCTGATTCGTGCGCTCATCCATCCTTACCGCGGTTCTTCTGGTTGCGGCTTCCGTACCGGTCATGGCGGAAACCCCATGGGAGGCGTATTTGCGTTCCCCCACCGCAGCAGCAGCGACCGCGGTCCGGACGGCTTCGTACCCGAGCGTTGATACAGAGAACAGAAAACCGGGACCCGAATTGGCGACGACTGCTTCGGCAACGACCGGGATGATCGACGCAGTTCATAGTGTCTGCTCACTTCCAGCTCTTCACGCCAATCACGACAGTCAGCGCGTGAGAGTTCGTGGTCTCTTTGCGGGCCATGCGCACGGAATGTTTCTCCGAGACGAGAAATGTCCCGGATACGTGCTCTCCTTGAAAAGGACAGAGAACGGCCCCGACACTTCGCTCTGCTCGTCCGAGGAACTAGTCCGGGTATTTGGTTGCCCGGGCGGAAACGACAACGGCCCGATCGTGACGGTGTCAGGAGTGCTCGAGCCTTCGAGGGATCCGAAATACGGCCGCGTCCTGGTTGACGAGATGGCGGACTTTGAAAATGTCCGGACGGGTGAGCGCATCGGCCTGAGCACCCTGCAATGACGCGAGTGCTATTCGTCTGCTCGCAGAACAAGCTTAAGTTCATCCTGACACTCGCCGGCCGTTGATCAGGTGGACATTAGTCGGAGTGGATTGTGAATCGACCCATGGCGCTAGTCTTCGGCCTCATTCCCGCCGGAATCATGACGGCAATGGCGCTCGTCGGTCTCGCGTTTCTTGATGGTTGGCGCTTGCTCCTGGTGCCAGCCTCGGTAGTTGGATTCATCGGGATGGGTTGGGCCTTTCTGGAGTACTCTCCAGATCGTCGGTCACTGGTGCTAACAATGCTCATCGTTGGCGAACTAGCCATGGGGTGGGGCTTGTTTACGCAGCTGGTCCAGCTCGCGGACCCCCACAAGGCTATCGAATGGAAAGTGCTCTCCATGTGGCTGACATTGGGCCCCTTTGCCGTAGGGTTCGCATACATTCGGCAAGCTCTGATGCGACGCCCACCCGCTGTTTCCCGGAACTCGGCCTGACGCGGTAAAGCACGATGGATACGCCGAATTCTCTCTACAACCAGTCGCTCGCATGCCTCGAGGGAAAGGGCGTGCCCAAGGACGAGAGCCGTTCCTTCATTATGTGCGCGGAAGCCGCGGCGGCTGGCCACGCGGACGCAACTCTGGCGATGGGATGGCACTATCTGAATGGTGTTGGGGTGCAGGAAGATCTGCAGCTCGCGGAACAATGGTACAAAAAGTCCTCACGCAAAGGCGAAGCAAGGGCAATGTTCAGTCTGGGCCAGATGGCGTATGCCCGCCGAGACTTCGATGAGGCCAGCACGTGGTTCGAGCGCGGCCTTGCCAACGGGCATGCACGCTCGGGTTGCTGGTTGGCGAAGGTTCTGTGGCGTAGGGCGGAGTCAGCGCGTGATCGACAGAAAGCAATCGGCCTGCTCAATCGGTCCGCTTCGTTGAAGGTGCGCGAAGCAGGTCGACTGCTGCGGGCGTATGAGAAATGTCGTCGGGCTGCCGGATAGTTAGCGACCGCAAGCCGCCATGGCATCGATTCGTACGACGATATGGATGTGGTTCTGCCGCCCTTGGTCCGAAGTGTCAGCCATGAATCCCGGATTTGCGTCTCTTGCGGTGCTCTCGGCATCGGCAATTTTCGCAAGCTGCGCGCACTGGGCAGGGGGCCGGGCGCGCATATGCAGTGATGCGCGTCCACCCCATCGAGGGGCTCATCGACTTCGGCAGGAGTGACTCATGCATCGCGTGATACTTGGCATCTTCGCGCTCATGCTCGGATTGCTAGCGGTAGCGGCGAGCGGCATCGGTCTCTTTCGCGCAGAAGATATGGTGGAGCTGGCCGCCAAGTCCGGCGCGGACCCTGTGGTTTGGTCCAGCCACTGGCGAACGTCGCTGCTTGCTTACCTGGCCGTCGGGTTGCTCGTGCTGGCGGGCGGTGGTTTGATTTTGCGAGGTATTGCCTCGGGTACGCTCTTGGTTGGCGGAAGCGTGCTCTTCGCAGCGATGATCCCGTGGATCTCGCGTGCGATTGGTTATTCCCAGTTCGACTTCGAGAAGGCCAACATCGTCGAGACGGTCTTGCTGATCTCGCTCGCAGGGTTCATGTGGGCGATGTATATCAACCGTTCCCGGTGGGCCGGCGAGTCGCGTTGAGTCCGCCGGTCATTGAGCCACAGCCTGTGCCACGAGAGTCCTGGAATGCCGGTGCCGAATACGATTCACGCGGCAGAATCGAAGTCGAAGTCGAGACCTATGTAGGCATCGCTGTCAGCGGGGACGCCGATGCCATTGCCGAGATTCGAAGCGCCATGATCAACGGTCTGCCGGTGTGACGACGCCCATCATGCGTAGACATCTCACTCTTTCCTCAGCGTTGATACGTCTCGCGAAGCTGTCGCTCTGCGCGGTGCTGGTAGCGACAGCCGGTTGCGCCACCTCCTGGAAACCGCGAAGCAAGACCCAGGCGACTATCTACGCGGAGACCTCTGAGATTCCTGTGCTCTGGGCAGACAGCACGTTCGTGGACGCGGTGGATGGCGTCGCCGCCGAGAAAGGCAAAGGATACGTACTGGTCGAACCGGGCCGGCGATCGCTCACGATTTTTCACGTCAACTGTCCGCTGCCGATCGTCGTCGTGTTCTGCCTGAAGTCGGCGCGCAGGCGCCAGATCGAAAGCGAAGTTGCCGCCGGTGCGGCCTATCGGATCGGTTGGGAGGATCTCTACGAGGTGGCGCCGAATGGGCAGAAAAGAGAGGCCACGGCAAATAACTCGAGCTGGCTGAAGCCGGCGCCCGAGACCTCGGAGACATGCGATTCGCAGGCGTGCGAACTGACCAAGTCGCTTTCCGCACTCAACCTGGCGGATCCAGTCGCCGATCTCGAGCGAAATACCCGATCGGGTGACTGGAAATTCATCGGCATCTGCAGTTACTCCTGCGCGGCTCTTGGTGTCGAGGGCGCCGTGGAACCTCGTGCCGCCAGCTTTGGCATACGATCTCTCAGGGGAACGAGCTGCATAGTTGAAGACGATACTCACCTCGCGCTCCTCGAACAGGCGAGAAACTACGCACGCGTTTACAACACCGAGCTCTTGCGACGCATTCGCGGGCGGAGTACGCCGCAGTCGTTAGGTGCCAGCGGTTGACTTTGGACATCTACTAGTTTGATGGTGCCCGTATGGACCCGATCACGTTTCGCTCGAAGGTTGACTGGTGGCTCGCGGCGATCCTGCTTGCCTGCGCGCTAGGGTCGACGGTTGCCATAGCGATCGTTGTGATAAACGAGTCACCGCGCCAGGCACTCGCCGTTTCACCGATGCTCCTGCTGACCGTCGGCCTGCCGGTGTGGCTGCTCTGCTCGACGGAATATCGTATACGTTCTTCTGAACTCCAGGTTCGCTCCGGGCCTTTCTCGTGGCGCGTGCCGTTGCGCGAGATCCGGAAGGTCACGCCGACGCGCAATCCGTTGTCCAGCCCCGCGCTGTCGCTCGATCGTTTGCGCATCGAGTACGGGCAGTCGCGCTCGATCATGATTTCGCCGGCCGACAAGGAAGCGTTCGTAACGGAGTTGCGCAAGCGTGTTCCGCTCGCCTGAGACATGCCGGCCCGGGCGAATCGTGGAATGCCGGTGGGGAGGTATCGGTGAGTGACGCATCAACTGCATTGCGCGAAAGGTGACACATGCAAATCCGAAGACTTTTCACCGTAGTAGTGTTCCTGTCGTCTCCGGCCTTCGCGTGCAGCATCGCGCCGAGCTACATGCCTTTCGATCAAGTACCGGAACCAGCTCCTTCGTCCGTCTCCACGCCGCCGCCACGAATCAGTGTGATCAGCATTCGCCGCGGTCACGCCGGCGACGTCGGGATGTGCGCGGATATCGGATTCCTGTCTCTGACGGTGCCGGCAGACCGGGCTGGATTCAGATTCGAACTAGTCGAGGGAAACCTGCCCGTGAGATTTCCGCAAGGCTTCATCAAGCCAAGGAAGCCAGGCGTTCTTGGATTCATCTGGAGCGACGGGAACACCGATGTGCAGGAGCCTATCCACGCGATCGTCAAGGTGACCGCGGTGTCCGATGCCGGTGTCGTCAGTGAACCGGTGCTGCTGAAAATCGACCATCCGGGCGTTGTCCCGGCGCACTGACTTCCCGCGTGCAACAGACGTCATGAACCGAACGGTCGTCGCCCGCGCCGTCTCTATTGTGGGCCATCCCGTCGTGCTTCTCTTCGCGGCGGCGCTGATTGCCGCAACCTCGAGCGGTGCTTCAGCGCAGCAGCTGTGGCTCATCGCCGGAACCATGGTGATTCTCAGTGCCACTCGCGCTCGGCTACAGCTGGTTCCAGGTGCGGACAGGCCGCTGGGCTCACATCGATGCCAGCGTTCGGGAGGAGCGCAAGTCATTGAACGTGGTCCTGGCAGCGGCGCTGCTTCTGAGCGCGCTGCTGCTGTGGCTCTCGAACAGGCAGCCCGCGCTGCCACTCGCATTGGCGTTGTGCGGTGCGTTAGTCATCGCGGCATTGCTCATGGGCCGCTGGGTGAGAGTGTCCCTTCACACGGCATTTGCTACATTCGCGACGATGCTCGTGTGGTCCATCGAGCCCGCGTTCATCGTGGGAGTCGTGACGATGGTTGCCGTCATCTGGTCCCGCCTGGTTCTCCGCCGGCACGTCGTGGCGGATATCGCGGCGGGCCTGTTGTTAGACGCCGCCGCAGGCGTGGGATTTCAGTACACAGCGATGTAAGGCCCATGACCAAGGTTCACCAGATTACGCCGTTCCTGCACGTGCCAGATCTGAAACGTTCGCTCGAATTCTTCTGCGAAACGTTGCCTTTCGTCCTGAGGTTTCAGGAGAGCAACTACGCGTACGTGGAGTTTGGTGGCGCGGGCTTGAGGCTTCTGGAAGAACCGGCTCGATCGCTTACACCGGATGGCAAGGCCCGCGTGTCCGTATACGTTGACGTCGAAAACGTCGATGAACTGTTTGCGCAGCTCAAGTCGCGACTCGAACAGTTGCCGGGCGAGCGCGTGCAGGCCGTCAAGATCATGCCGTGGCGTCAGAAGGAGTTCCAGGTTCGACTTCCGGACGGCGACTGGATGACGTTCGGCCAATCGGCGGCGGCGCCATGACAGTCATGCGAATGGACAACGTCGGCATCGTGGTGGAGAACCTCGACGTCGTCGTCGAGTTCTTCACCGAGCTTGGCCTGACTCTCGAAGGCCGCATGCTCATCGAAGGCGGGTGGTCGGGTCGCGTCACGGGAGTGCACGGCCAACGCGTCGAGGTCGCCATGATGCGTACGCCCGATGGCCATGGCCGTGTCGAGCTCTCGCGCTTCCTCGCGCCCTCGATCGCGTCCGATCATCGCAACGCGCCGGTGAACTCTTTGGGATACCTGCGCGTGATGTTCGCCGTCGATGACCTCGACGACACGCTCGCGCGTCTTGCAAAGCTGGGCGCGACGGTGGTCGATGAGGTCGTCGACTACGAAAACATCTACCGGCTCTGTTACATCCGGGGTCCCGAGGGGATCCTCATCGGTCTCGCGCAGCAACTCCGGCAGCAAGGCATGCGTGAAGACGCCATGAAGCGCCAGACATGAGCTGCAACCAACTACCGAGGTTGCGGTGATGGCGACCAGCAAGACTACGACGCAAACGCCGGAGGCCCAGCTCCAATCCATCATCGACAAGCTCGATCCGGCCATCCAGACGCTGGCCAAATCGGTCCGTGCCGCCCTGCGCAAACTCTTTCCGACGGCGCATGAACTGGCGTACGACTATCCAGGCTCCCTCGTCATCGCCTATTCGCCGAGCGATCGCGGGATCGAAGGCATCGTCTCGTTCGCCGCGCGCAAGACGGGCGTGGACCTGTACTTCAACCAGGGGCCGACATTGCCGGATCCGAAAAAACTCCTGAAGGGATCGGGCAAGCAGACCCGCTTCATTTCGCTGGAGTCGGCCGGCAAGTTGTCTCATCCGGACGTGAAGGCGCTCATCGCTTCGACGATGGAGCTGGCGAGCGTCCCGTTGCCGCCCAAGGGCAAGGGCAGCCTCATCATCAAGTCGAACAAGACCGCGGCCGCGAAGAAAAAGTCGCGTCGCAAGAGCTGACCCATGAGCACGGAAACCAAGGTACTCGAGGATTTCTTCTCCGCGATCAATCGCTTCGACATGCAGGCGATCGTCAAGGTTTTCATGCGACTTCCGGCACCTATCGCGGGGTTTCCGACGTGCAGGAGCACATCGGAAAAGTGCGCGTGACCATGTGTCGCGTGCTTCAACTCCGCTCCGAGCTGCTCGAAATGGCGGCCGAGGACCTGCGTGTGCGGGAGGAGCTCGCGCAAAGCGGCGAGCTCTTCAAGGGATATCACCCGCGCATGCGCGAGGTCCACGAGCGCAATGCAGGGCGGCTGCGCGCACTCATCGAGTCGCATGGCTGGCCGACGCGCGCGCTCGCAGGCGACGATGGCGCGGAGGCCGCCTGGCTGATACTCCAGCACGCGATAGGCAATCCCTCTCTGCAGCGGCGAGGCCTCGCGATGATGAGCGAGGCCGCGTCGCGAGGTGAAGTCACGCGCGCGCATGTCGCGATGCTCGAGGACCGGATCCGCGTGAACGAAGGCAAGGGCCAGCGATACGGAACCCAATTCGATTGGGACCGAGACGGCCGGATGAGTCCGCTGCCGATCGACGATGCTTGGAATGCCGACCTTCGTCGCTCCGAAGTCGGATTGCCGCCGTTGGCCGAAGTCGTTCAGCGCAAGCGCCAACTTGCGGTGGAATACGGCGAACGCCCACCGGCCGACTGGGAAGCGCGCCAGGCGGAAATCCGCGAGTGGCGTCGCTCCGCGGGCTGGCTGGATGAGCATTGAAGCGAAGCAGTAAGCTGGGTGGATAGAGGTGGGTGCGATGCAACTTCCGGAGTTCTTGTCTCACACTGGGTATCGACGGATTCCCCTGCAGCGCAGCGGCATCGGGCACTTCCACGCACCGGGATCCCTGCGCGGTCGTCCGGTATCCGTGCTCGTCGACACCGGGGCGGGCTGTACGCTGGTCAGTCTGGCGCTGGCGCGCGAGCTCGATCTGGCACTTACCCTGCAGCCCGAAAAGGGCGGCGGCGCGGGCAACTTCCAGATGGACGTATACGTCGTCGAAGATGCTCGCCTCGAGCTGGCCGAGGTGTCCATACGTCCGAAAATGCTCCTGGCCATGGATCTCTCTCACGTCAACGACGCCCTGGTCGAGAAAGGCGAGAACGCGGTCGAGGCCATCATGGGAGTCGACGTGTTCGAGGAACATGCGGCGGTCATCGACTATGGCGGCGGTTCACTGTTCCTGAAGAGTTAGCGGTACTATCTACTTGGACCCCGCGATGGACCGCATGACATTCAATGGAGTTTCCGCGTGACGATGACCCGCATCCTCATGTCCGCGAGCGCGCTGACGCTCTTGCTGCTCGGAATCCCCTGCGTCTTCGCGCCCGAGATCGTGCTGGCAAAGCTGGGATCGTCCGGCGCGGGTGCCGAACTACTGGTCGTGCAAGTGGCCGGTGCCCTCTGTTGCAGTTTCGCGATGATCAACTGGATGGGCCGGGGCAACCTCATCGGCGGCATTTACGGGCGGCCGGTCGCGATCGGCAACTTGCTGCATTTCACTGCCGCGGGACTCGCGATTGCGAAAGCCGCTCATGCGGGCCTGGTGCCGGGCTGGGCGTGGGGGGTCGCGGCTATCTACGCGATCTTTCTCGCCGGATTCGCGTACGTCGTGTTCGGTAATCCATTGCGCGAACCCGCTTCGTCGTGACCGAACACAATCCATATCTGCCGCCGACAGCGACGGTGGCGGACGACCGGGGCGCGCAGCATCCACCGAAACCGTGGGCGGTGACGATCACGCAGGTGCTGGCGGTCGCGGTGGCGGCGATGCTCGCCGTCGGCATCACTCGCTACTTCTACGGGATCTGGGAGTGGAGCAAGGTCGGCGTGACGATGATCTGGATGCCCACCAACACCGGATTCCGCATCGGATTCCTCGTCGTGCTGTTCGTGATGCTTTACCAACTACCCCGGCGGTCGCAGCTCGGTCGCTGGTGTGGCGTCGCTCTCTACTCGTTTTTCCTCGGCGCGTTGATCTGGCTCGTGATCACGACCTACCTGTCGCACAAGGACATGTCCCAGGTACCAAGCCTCATCCTGAGCTTTCTCCTCTGTTTCGTACCCGCCGTCGGGCTGCTCTATGCCTTTGCTTTTTCAAGGAAAGCGAAGGCGTATTTCCGGAGCGCTGCCCGCAACTGAGGCGCGGGGGTTCACCCCCTGCACCGGACTGAGGCAACCCACCCAATTCAAGGCCCCGGCTGCGGACTTCCCCCCGCCGCCGTTCGTGGCATGGACGTTGCTTAACAAGGTCATTGCTATCGGAACGAGGGCCAGATTCAGCAATGTCCACGCGAATTATTGTCGTCGGCCACGGAATGGTCGGGCAGCGGTTTCTCGAATCGCTGACCCAGGATTCACCCAGGGACTTGTCGATCACGATGCTCGCGGAAGAACCGCGGCTCGCGTACGACCGCGTCAATCTCTCCAAATTCTTCTCCGGTTCGAGCGTCGATGACCTGACGCTCACGACGCGCGAATTCTTCGACAAGAACGGCATCGAGCTGCACTCGGGCGATCCGGTCGTCTCGATCGATCGCGCGGGCAAACGCGTCACGACGAAGAGCGGCGCGGAGTACGAATACGACGTCCTGGTGCTGGCGACCGGTTCGTATCCGTTCGTTCCGCCGATCCCGGGACGCGATCGTCCCGGCGTCTTCGTGTATCGCACGATCGAAGACCTCGAGGCGATCGGCGAATCCGGCAAGAACTCCACGCGCGGTGTAGTGATCGGTGGTGGTTTGCTGGGCCTCGAAGCCGCGAAGGCGCTCAAGGATCTCGGCCTCACTACCCACGTCGTGGAATTCGCGCCGCGACTCATGGCCGTGCAGGTGGATGAGGGCGGCGGCGGCCTGCTGCGTTCACGCATCGAAGGCCTCGGTGTCGCGGTCCACACCGGCAAGAACACCACGCGCATCGACGATGGCGAATCCGCGCGCCATCGCATGCATTTCGCCGACGGCGGCTCGCTCGAAACCGACATCGTCGTGATCTCCGCGGGCATCCGCCCGCGCGACGAACTCGCGCGCAATAGCGGCCTCGAAGTCGCGCCGCGCGGCGGCATCGTGATCGACGGCGACTGCCGCACGTCCGACGAATCCATCTTCGCGATCGGCGAGTGCGCTTCGTTCGACGGCAAGATCTTCGGCCTCGTCGCGCCGGGCTACCAGATGGCGCGCATCGCCGCCTCGCGCATCCTCGGCACCGAGGGAGAAACCTTCGCCGGCGCCGACATGAGCACCAAGCTCAAGCTGCTCGGCGTCGAAGTCGGCTCGATTGGTGATGCTCACGCGGCGACCCCGGGCGCGCGCGTCTATTCGTTCTTCGACCAGCGCAAGGAGGTCTACAAGAAGCTGGTCGTCGACGCCGAGTGCAAGACGCTGCTCGGCGCGGTGCTGGTCGGCGACACGTCCGACTACTCGATGTGGCACCAGACGATGAGCAACGCGATGGCGTTGCCCGAGAATCCCGAGACTCTGCTGTTTCCGGCCGCCGCGGCCCGCGCAGGCGCACCCCCGACCAACGCGCTGGCCGCGCTGCCGGCAACCGCCCAGGTGTGCTCGTGCAACAACGTCACGAAGGGCGGCATCTGCGCGGCCATCGAGGCGGGCTGCACGACCGTCGGCGCGCTCAAGACGAAGACCAAGGCGGGCACGTCCTGCGGCGGATGCACGCCGCTCGTCACCCAACTACTCAACGCCGAGCTCAAGAAGCGCGGCGTGAGCGTCAACGTGTCGATGTGCGAGCACTTCCCGTACACGCGCCAGCAGCTTTTCCACCTGGTGCGGGTCGGAGAGATCAGGACCTTCGACGATCTGATCGCCAGACACGGCAAGGGCATCGGCTGCGACATCTGCAAACCCGCGGTCGCGTCGATCCTCGCTTCGTGCTGGAACGAGTTCGTGCTGAAGAAGCGCAACGCCCCGCTGCAGGACACGAACGACTACTACCTCGCGAACATGCAGAAGGACGGCACGTACTCCGTGGTGCCGCGCGTACCGGGTGGCGAGATCACGCCGGACGGACTCATCGTCATCGGCCAGATCGCGAAGAAGTACGGCCTCTATACCAAGATCACGGGTGGCCAGCGCATCGACATGTTCGGCGCCCAGGTGCACCAGTTGCCCGAGATCTGGCGCGAGCTCATCGAAGCCGGATTCGAATCCGGCCACGCGTACGGCAAGGCGCTGCGCACGGTGAAGAGCTGTGTCGGCTCCACGTGGTGCCGCTACGGCGTGCAGGATTCGGTCGGCCTCGCGATCGATCTCGAGAATCGCTACAAGGGCCTGCGCGCGCCGCACAAGATCAAGTTCGCGGTGTCCGGTTGCACGCGCGAGTGCGCGGAGGCGCAGGGCAAGGACGTCGGCGTCATCGCGACCGAAGGCGGCTGGAACCTCTACGTCTCCGGCAACGGCGGCATGAAGCCGCGCCACGCCGACCTGCTGGCGCGCGACCTCGATACCGCGACGCTGATCAGATACATCGACCGCTACCTCATGTTCTACGTGCGCACGGCGGACCGGCTGCAGCGCACGTCGACCTGGCTCGAAAATCTCGAGGGCGGCATCGACTACGTGCGCAAGGTGGTTTGCGAGGACTCGCTCGGCATCGCCGCCGAGCTCGAGGCCGACATGGCGCGCGTGATCGGCACGTACGCCTGCGAATGGAAGGTCGCGATCGAGGATCCGCAGACGCTCAAGCGTTTCCGGCACTTCGTGAACGCCGAGGAGACCGACAGGAACGTGCTGTTCGTCGAGGAGCGAGGACAGATCCGTCCGGCGACCGCCGAAGAGCGGGCGAAGCTCGCCGAGACCGGAGTCGCGGCATGAGCAACTGGCAGAACGTTTGCTCCGTCGACGAGCTGATCGACGGAACCGGAGTCTGCGCGCTCGTGTCCGGGCGGCAGATCGCCGTGTTCCTGGTGGAAGGCAAGGCCTACGCGCTCGACAACTTCGATCCGGCGAGCCGCGCGAACGTGTTGTCGCGCGGCCTGACCGGCGACCAGCAGAACGAGCGCGTCGTCGCGTCGCCTATCTACAAGCATCACTACTCGCTTGCCTCCGGGCGCTGCATCGAAGATCCGACTTTCAGCGTGGCCGCATACGCCACGCGCATCGCCGACGGGTACGTGCAGATCGAGGTGCCGCGGCCGGTGGCTCGCCGTACGCGGCTGGTGGTCGCGGGCAACGGCATGGCCGGCATGCGCACCGTCGAGGAACTGCTCAAGCTGGGCGTCGCGGATCGCTTCCAGATCACGGTGTTCGGCGCCGAGCCGCGCGGCAACTACAACCGCATCCTGCTCTCGCCGGTCCTGTCGGGCGAGCAGCAGGCCGACGACATCATGTTGCACCGGCCGACCTGGTACACGCGCCGCGGCATCACGCTGCATTCGGGCGATCCGATCGTCGAGATCGATCGCAAGCGCCGCACCGTGCGTTCGAAGAGCGGCAAGGTTGCACAGTACGACCGCCTGCTGATCGCAACGGGTTCGGATCCGATCGTATTGCCGCTGCCCGGCAAGGATCTGCCCGGCGTGGTCACGTTCCGCGATCTCGACGACGTGAACCGCATGCTCGAGCGTTCGGGCGCCGACCGCCGCGCCGTCGTGATCGGCGGTGGATTGTTAGGGCTCGAAGCCGCACACGGCCTCTCGCTGCGTGGCATGCACGTTACGGTGGTCCACCTGCTCGACACCCTCATGGAGCGCCAGCTCGACCTGCAGGCGGGAGCGCTGCTCAAGTCGGCGCTCGAGAAACGCGGCATCGAGTTCCGCATGTCCGCGAAGACCCAGGAGATCGTCGGAAGTAATAATTCAATGGAAGGTCGCGTTACGGGCGTGAAGTTCGCGGACGGCACGGCCGTCGATGCCGACCTCGTGGTCATGGCGGTAGGCGTGCGCCCGAACATGGACCTCGCGAAGCGCGCGAATCTCGCCTGCGACCGCGGCATCCTCGTGGACGACACGTTGCAGACTTTCGACCCGGCTATCTACGCGGTGGGCGAGTGCGTGCAGCATCGCCGCCAGACGTTCGGCCTGGTGGCGCCGCTGTGGGAGCAGGCGCGTATCTGCGCGCAGCACATCGCGGAAATCGGCGTGTCCCGCTTCTCCGGCGCGATCAACGCGACGCAGCTCAAGGTCTCCGGCATCGAGGTGTTTTCCGCGGGCGACTTCGCCGAGAAGGCGAATCGCGAATCGCTGGTGCTCTCAGACAAGCGACGTGGCGTCTACAAACGCATCGTGCTCGAGGGCAACAAGGTGTGCGGCGCCGTGTTGTTCGGTGATACGCGCGAGGCGAGCCGGTTGCGCGAGCTGATCGCGGATGGCACGGACGTCGGACCGATCCGCGACTCGTTGCTGTTCGACACCTCGGCAGCCGCTTGAGGACAGTGGAAGCACCCGGACCCACGCGCACCACCTGTCCTTACTGCGGCGTGGGCTGCGGCGTGCTGGCAACGCCGCGTCGGGGCGCGGTCGACGTGCGTGGCGATCCCGCGCACCCGGCGAATCGCGGCAAGTTGTGCGTGAAGGGCAGCGCACTCGGGGAGACCGTCGGGCTGGACGACCGGCTGCTGCACCCGATGGTCTACGGCGCGCGCACGTCGTGGGACGCGGCTATCTACACGGTCGCGAGCGCCTTCGCCCGGACCATCGAGCGGCACGGGCCCGAATCCGTCGCGTTCTACGTGTCGGGGCAGCTGCTCACCGAGGATTACTACGTCGCGAACAAGCTCATGAAGGGCTACATCGGCGTGGCGAACATCGACACGAACTCGCGGCTGTGCATGGCTTCCGCGGTCGCGGGCCACAAGCGCGCGTTCGGCGAGGACGTGGTGCCGGTGAGTTACGAGGATCTCGAACGCACGGATCTCGTCGTGCTGGTCGGCTCGAACACCGCGTGGTGCCATCCGATCCTGCTGCAGCGAATGATCGCGGCGCGCGAGGCGCGGCCGGACATGAAGATCGTCGCGCTCGATCCGCGCCGCACTGCGACGACCCAGCTGTCCGATCTGCACCTGCCGCTCGCCGCCGGTACCGACGTGCACCTGTTCAACGGTCTGCTGGCATGGCTGGCGGATCACGGGCATCTGGATCGCGAATACATCGCGGCGCACACGAGCGGGTTCGACGAGGCGCTCGCGGCCGCGCGCGCGGGCGGTGGATCGATCGAGAACACGGCGCGCGCATGCGGCCTCGAGGTCCCGCTGGTCGAGCAGTTCTTCAAACTATTTGCGGCGGCTCCGGCGGTCATCACCGCATTTTCGCAGGGCGTCAACCAGAGCTCGGCAGGTACGGACAAGGTCAACGCGATCATCAACTGTCATCTTGCCACGGGCCGGATCGGCAGGCCGGGCGCGGGGCCTTTCTCGGTGACCGGTCAGCCCAACGCGATGGGTGGGCGCGAGGTCGGCGGCTTCGTGAACACGCTGGCCGCGCACATCGACCTGCACGACGAGCCGGGCCGCGCCGCCGTGCAGCAGTTCTGGGGCAGCCCGACGATCGCCACGAAGCAGGGGCCGAAGGCCGTCGAGATGTTCGACCAGATCCACGCCGGCAGGATCAAGGCGGTGTGGATCATGGCCACGAACCCGGTAGTCAGTCTGCCGGACGCCGACAAGGTGCGCGAGGCGCTTCGGCGCTGCGAGTTCGTCGCCGTTTCCGACGTGATGGGCAACACCGACACGGCGCAGCTCGCGCACGTGCTGCTGCCCGCGCTCGCCTGGGGCGAGAAGGACGGCATGGTCACGAACTCCGATCGCACGATCTCGCGGCAGCGGCCGTTCCTGCCGGCGCCCGGCGAGGCGCGCGCGGACTGGCGCATCGTCTGCGACGTCGCGAAGGCAATGGGGTTTTCCGGTTTCGATTTCGCGACACCGCACGAAGTGTTCCGCGAACACGTACGTCTCACGGCGCACGCGAACGACGGCAGGCGCGCGCTGAACCTTGGCGCGTGGGCCGACATCACCGCGGAGGAGTTCGCGCAGTGGCAGCCGGCCGCCTGGCCGATGGCGGCGTCGCGCGAGCCGACGCGCGGGCCGATGTTTGCGGACAGGAAGTTCCTGCACCCTGACGGCCGCGCGCGCTTCGTCGCGCTGACGCCGCGGATGCCGGCCAACGCGCCGGGCGTGGAGCACCCGCTGGTGCTCAACACCGGGCGCGTGCGCGATCACTGGCACACGATGACGCGTACCGGAAAATCGGCGCGCCTCTCCGCGCACATCGCCGAGCCGTACGTCGAGATCAACACCGAGGACGCGCTGCGCTACGCGGTGCGTGGCGGCGAACTCGCCACGCTGCGTTCGGACTGGGGCTCGATGGTCGTTCGTGTGCGCACCGGCGCGGACATTCCTTCCGGCATGGTGTTCGCGCCTATCCACTGGAATCGCGCGTTCGCGTCCGATGCGCGCGTCGGAGCGTTGACGAATCCCGTGGTCGATCCGATCTCGGGCGAGCCCGAGCTCAAACACACGCCTGTCGCGATCGAACACTTCGAGGCGGAGTGGTTCGGTGTGATGCTGACGCGCAGCACGCGTCCACCGCCGGTGACGCAGTGGTGGACGAAGGTACAGGGCGAGAAGTTCGTGCGCTACGAGCTCGCCGGCAATCACCCGCGCAATTGGTCGATCGAGGCGCGGCGCCTGCTCGGCGTTCCGGCCGATGGCGAAGTCTCGAGCGTCGACTGGATCGAGTACCACGAGCCGAAGCGGCACGTATACCGCGCGGCATGGTTCGTCGACGACCGGCTGGAAGCCTGCATCTACTTCGATCGCCGGCCGTCGCTGCCGGAGCGCGGCTGGCTCGCACGCCTGTTCGGCGGCCGCAAGCTCGATTCCAAGGCGCGCGCGGCGATCCTCGCCGGGCGCGCGATCGAAGGCGCGGACCAGGGCCCGCTGGTGTGTTCGTGTTTCGGCATCGGCCGCAATCCGATCGCCGCCTGCGCGCGCGAACTCGGCGCGGCGGCGACGGCGACCGAGATCGGCAAGCGCCTGAAGTGCGGCACCAACTGCGGCTCGTGCGTCGCGGAGATCCAGGCGATCATCGCCGAGACATCGAAGAAGTCCGCGAGCGCCTGAAATGGGGACATTCCCCGTTTCCTAGCAAATGGGGACAGGCTCGTTTGCCTCGAGGCACTTCCTACTCGTCCTCTCCACCTTGCTCACGCACCACCGCGTCGATCTCCTCGTCGGTGATCCCGAACCGCGCTTCCTCGGCCTGGTCGAGCCCGTCGCCGAGACCGGCCTCCTCGGCCTCGACGATGCGATCCGGCGACAGGTCGTCCCCCGCGAGTTCGCCCGGATCCTGTTCGACGTCGAGTCGTTCTCCGGTGCCGTAGCGATCGCTGGTGCTGTCGGTACCGGGAACTCCGACCATGTCCGCGCCCGTATCGGAACTGTCGCTGGGGCCGAGCGAGCGGATGTCGTGGCCGCGGAGGACTTCCTCGTCCTGGTCCGGCACACGCGCGGGATTGGGTTTGCGCTTTGCAGTCATGGGTACTTCCTCACGGTGATACCCCTTCGAGCGGGCACGAACGCGCCAGTGCCCGGACGCGCGCGGCGCTGCGCGTAGGACGACGGGCAGGTCGACGCTGAATAATTCATACAGATTGGGTATCTTCGCGACGGGGCACTCACCAGCTGCCCTCAAGGGGGGAAGTTCATGCGATCCGCCGTTTCGCTTGCCGCGTCATGCGACGCCTTTGCCGCCTCCCCGCGTTCTCGCAATTTCCGGCTGAGGTGCGGTCGACCGACGCGCGCATCTCACGCGAATTGAACGATACCAAGACACATATGAGCTGATGAAAATCGGGGACAGATCTATTTATTGACGATATCGGACGGTTATCGTCGATAAATGAATCTGTCCCCATGAGGGAGGGGTCGTGGCCGATCGCAGAGAGTTCCTGCAACTATCCATCGGGGCTATGGCGGTCGCCGCCGCGGCGGCTTCGCCGGAGGCATTTGCGCGCAAAGCCCGGCTGCCGCGCACGTTCAAGCTCAAATACGCGCCGCACTTCGGCATGTTCAAGGCGCACGCGGGCGACGATCCCGTCGCGCAGCTCGAGTTCATGGCGGCGCAGGGATTCCGCGCCCTCGAGGACAACGGCCTCATGGGCCGCCCGGTCGACGTGCAGGAGAAGATAGGCGCGACGCTCGCGCGGCTCGGCATGACCATGGGCGTGTTCGTCATCGACGGCGGCGACAACTGGAAGACCTCGCTCGCCACCGGCAAGCCGGAGTTCCGCGAGAAGTTTCTCGAGACCTGCCGCAAGGCGGTGGACGTCGCGAAACGCGTGAACGCGCGCTGGGCCACCGTGGTGCCCGGCTACTTCGAGCGCAAGCTGCCGATCGGCATCCAGACCGGCCACGTCGTCGACACGCTGCGCGCCGGCGCGGAAATCCTCGCGCCTCACAATCTCACGATGGTGCTCGAGCCGCTGTCCGACAATCCGGACCTGTTCCTGCGAACGTCGGACCAGGCGTACGCGATCTGTCGCGCGGTAGATAGTCCCGCGTGCAAGATCCTCTACGACATGTACCACATGCAGCGCAACGAGGGCGACATCGTCGCGCACATCGATCACGCCTGGAGCGAGATCGCGTATTTCCAGATCGGAGACAACCCGGGCCGCAAGGAACCAGGCACGGGCGAGATGAACTACCGCAATCTCTTCAAACACATCAGCTCGAAGGGATTCGACGGCATCTTCGGCATGGAGCACGGTAACGCGCGGCCCGGCAAGGAAGGCGAGCAGGCGCTCATCGACGCGTACGTCGCGGCCGACAGTTTCTAGGAGTCCTCGCATGAAAATTTCCCTGCGCGCGAAGTGCGCGCTGCTCGCCCTCGCCGCCGGTTCGGCCAGCCTGATCGTGGCCGCCACGCCGCCGCCGGCGCCCGCCGACTCCGCGCCACGCATCGTGCCGCTCGAGATCTTCACCGTGCCGGACGGGCTCGAAGTCACGGTGTGGGCGCAATCGCCGATGCTGAAGAATCCCACCAACATCGACATCGACGCGCAGGGCCGCATCTGGGTGACGGAGGGCGTGAACTACCGCCGCCACAAGGACCGCGATTCGAAGGGCGATCGAGTCGTCATCCTCGAGGACACGGACGGCGACGGTCGCGCGGACAGCTCGAGCGTGTTCGTGCAGGAGCCGATGCTGGTCGCGCCGCTCGGCATCGCCGTGCTCGACAACAAGATCATCGTCTCGAACGCGCCCGATCTCATCGTCTACACCGACGTGAACCGTGACCGCAAATTCGATCCCGCGGTGGACAAGCGCGATGTGCTGCTCACGGGCTTCGACGGCCGCAATCACGATCACGCGCTGCACTCGGTGACGTTCGGGCCGGATGGCCGCTGGTACTTCAGCCAGGGCAACGCGGGTGCGTTCTTCACGGATCGAAGCGGAAAAACGTTCCGCATCGGCAGCGCCTACGACCCGGTGCCGGACGGCGGGGCGCAGCCCGTGTATGGGCCGCGGCCGTCTTCCTACGCGGGCGCGCGCAGCGACGATGGCCACGTGTACGTGGGCGGCTTCGCCGCGCGCATGCAGCCCGACGGCACGGGCGTCGAGATCCTCGGCTTCAATTTCCGCAACAGCTACGAACAGACGGTCACGAGCTTCGGCGACATCTTCCACAACGACAACGACGATCCGCCCGCGTGCCGCACCACGTGGCTCATGCAGTACGGCAATCTCGGCTGGTTCTCGCGCGACGGCAAGCGGTTCTGGCAGGCCGATCGCAGGCCGGGACAAAGCATCCCGGTGGCGCAATGGCGCCAGGAGGATCCGGGCGTGATTCCCGCCGGTGACGTGTACGGCGGTGGCGCGCCCACGGGCATCGTGTTCAACGAGGGCGATGGCCTCGGCAAGAAGTATCGCGGCCTGCTGCTCTCCGCCGAGGCGGCCCGCAACACGATCTTCGGCTATTTCCCGAAGCCCGACGGGGCGGGTTACCAGCTCGAGCGATTCGACTTCCTGACGAGCAACACCGCGCAGCAGTTCGCCGGCACGGACTTCAAGGGTGGCCGCGTCAACAGCGAGATCCAGACGTTCTTCCGTCCCTCGGACGTCGCCGTGGGCCCGGACGGCGCCATCTACGTCGCCGACTGGTTCGATCCGCGCGTGGGCGGTCACGACGACAAGGACGACACCACGTCGGGGGCCATCTACCGGATCGCGCCGAAGGGATTCAAGCCACGCGTTCCCGCGATCGATGCGGCCACGCTGGACGGGCAGATCCAGGCGCTGCGCAGTCCGGCGGTCAACGTGCGCGCGGGCGGCTACAAGGGGCTCGTCGCGCGCGGCGCCGCGGGGATTCCCGCCGTCGAGGCATTGCTGAAGGACGAGAACCCGTACGTCCGCGCGCGGGCATTGTGGGTGCTGAGCCGCCTCGGTGACGACGGCCAGGCTCGCGCTCTCAAACTACTAGCGGATCCGGACGCGGGGATGCGCATCGCCGCGTACCGCGTCGCGCGCCAGGCGGGGGTCGCGATGGACTACGCGGGCGCCCTGACGCGTGACGAATCGCCCGCCGTGAGGCGGGAAGTCGCGCTGTCGCTGCGCGACGTGCCCTTCGAGCAGTCGCGTCACCTGCTGCTCGAGCTCGCGAAAGGCTACGACGGCAAGGACCGGTGGTATCTCGAGGCCTGGGGCATCGGCGCCACGGGCAAGGAAGCCGCGTTGTACGAGGCGCTGTACGGCAACCGGCCGCACGCGGACGCGGCGCAGTGGCCGGCGCAGTTCGCGGATCTCGTCTGGCGTCTCACGCCCGCCGCCGCCGTACCGGCGTTGCAGCGGCGCGCGCTCGCGGCCTCGTTGCCGGAGAGCGAACGGCGCAAGGCCATCACCGCGCTCGGCTTCATCGCGACGCGCGATGCGGCGTCGGCGTTGCTCGACGTCGCCCAACAGGCCGGCGGGGACTTTCGCAGCAATCCGGCGTTGTGGTGGCTGCTCAACTACAAGGATTCGCGCTGGGCGGTTGCCGGCGTGGACGCGGAACTGAAGCGTCGCGGGCTCTTCGATCCCGACGCGGTGCAGGTCAACGA
>JAEZCN010000190.1 GCA_023433515.1 Pseudomonadota bacterium | reverse complement strand
CGCCGGGCCGGCGTGCTGCGCGTGCGCGACGGCCGGGTGCGGCGGGTCGAGGTGCGCCTGGGCCTGCGCGGCCTGGCCATGACCGAGGTGCTCGAAGGCCTGGAGGAGGGCGACCTGGTGGTGGCCGCCGGGGCGCTGGATCCGGAGCGCATGCCGGCGCAGGGCGATCGCGTCCGCATCACCGCGCAGGCCGCGTCCGAGGCCGGCAACGCGCGCAGCGGCGAACTTCCGGTCCAGTTCGACTGACCCGATGTGGATCGAATCCACCATTGCCATGCGCTTCCTGCGCCAGGGCCGCGCGCAGACGCTGCTGATCCTGGTCGGCATCGCGGTGGGCGTGGCGGTGATCGTGTTCGTCACCGCGCTGATCGCCGGGCTGCAGGAGAACATCATCGACCGCACGCTCGGCACCCAGTCGCACCTGCGCGTGGAGGCCCCGCGCGAGGTCAACCGCATCGCCGCCGCGCCCGCGGGGACAACGCAGCTGGCGCTGGAGGATCCCCGCCCGCAAGCGCTGCGCCCGATCGACAACTGGATCGAGGTCCAGGGCGTGCTCGACCGGCTGCCGGGCATCACCGCGGTCTCGCCGCTGGTCTCGGGGCCGGCGTTCGGCCGGCGCGGCGAGGCGGTGGAGTCGGTGGCCCTGGTCGGCGTCGACATCGCGCGCTACCTGCGCGTGATCCCGCTCGACGAGAACATGGTCGAAGGCCGGCTCGAGGTCGGCTCGGGCAACGCCGTGGTCGGGCGCCAGCTCGCCGAGGACCTCGGCCTGCGCCTGGGCGGCAAGCTGCGGCTGGATACCGGCGGCGGACGCGACGCGGTGGTCAACGTGGCAGGCATCTTCGAACTGGGCGTGCGCGAACTCGACGCGCGCTACGTCTACGTGGACCTCAAGCAGGCGCAGTCGCTGCTGGCGCTGCCGGGCGGGGTGACCGTGATCGACGTGACCGTGGAAGACCTGTTCGCGGCCGACCGCATGGCCGCGCGCGTGCGCGGCCTCACCGGGCTGCAGGCCGAGAGCTGGATGGAAAGCAACGCCCAGCTGATGAACGCGCTCAGTTCGCAGAGCCTGTCCACGCGCATGATCAGCGTCTTCGTGGCGATCTCGGTCGCGCTCGGCATCGCCAGCGTGCTGGCGGTCAGCGTGGCCCAGCGCACCCGCGAGATCGGCATCCTGCGCGCGATGGGCACGCGCCGCGCGCAGATGCGGCGCGTGTTCCTGGTGCAGGGCGCGGTGCTGGGGCTGGCGGGTTCGGCAGTCGGCGCGACGGCCGGGCTGGGCATGGTCGCGGCCTTCAACAACTTCGGGCCCAAGCTGTTCCTCATCCCGCTGCCGCCGACGCTGGTGCCGGCGGCCATGGCGCTGGCCACCGTCGCCGGGATGGGCGCGGCCTACGTTCCGGCCTCGCGAGCGGCGCGCCTGGATCCGGTGGAGGCGATCCGTGGCTGAAACGCGCGAGGTGCTGCGGCTTGAGGGGCTGCGCAAATCCTACAACATCGGCAGGCCCAACGAGGTGGAGGTGCTGCACGGCCTCGACCTGCGCGTGGACAGCGCCGACTTCGCGGCGCTGGTCGGCCCCTCCGGCTCGGGCAAGAGCACCCTGCTCAACCTGATCGGCCTGCTCGACTCGCCTACCGGGGGCGAACTCTACCTGCGCGGCGAGCCCACCCGCGCCATGGACGACGAGGCGCGCACCGCACTGCGTGGCCGGCATATCGGCTTCGTTTTCCAGTTCCACCACCTGATCAACGCCTTCACCGCGCTCGAGAACGTGCTGATGCCGTGGATGGTCGCCAACGGCAGGCCGGGCCCGGAGATCGCCGGGACCGCGCGCGGACTGCTGGCCGACGTGGGCCTGGAGAAGTTCGTCGACCGGCGGCCGGACCAGCTTTCGGGCGGGCAGCAGCAGCGCGTGGCCATCGCCCGGGCGCTGGTGACGAAGCCTGCGCTGCTGCTGGCGGACGAGCCCACCGGCAACCTCGACACGAAGACCGCGGCGGGCGTGTTCGAGCTGTTCCGGCGCAGCAATCGGGAATTCGGCTGCGCGGTGCTCGTCGTCACGCACGACCCGCGGCTGTCCGCATCCTGCGATCGCACGATCGACCTGGTGGACGGGCGTATCGTGAGCGATGGCCCCCATCCCCGGTAACCGCGATCGCGCAAAACGCGCGCGCGACTACGCCACTTGCTGCACGTTTGACTGCAGGATCGAGCGATTGCGGCCCTGAGCCTTCGCGGCATACAGCGCCTCGTCGGCCTTGCGGATCAATTGCTCGAGTGTCTGGGCGTCGGCGCCGAGTTCGGCGACTCCGGCGCTGATGGTGAAGTTCGCCTTGCCGGACGCAGTGTCGACACCCACCGCGGCAACGGTCGCGCGCAATTGCTCCGCGACCCGCAGCGCGTTCTGCGCCGCGGTCTCCGGCAACATCAGCACGAACTCTTCGCCGCCGTAACGCGCGAGAATGTCGCCGGAGCGCCGGTGCGCCGCGACGATGCCGGCCAGGCGGGCGAGTACTTCATCTCCTGCCTGATGGCCGAAGGTGTCATTGATCTGCTTGAAGTAGTCGATGTCGATCATCACGACGGACAGCGGTCGGCCATGCCGCCTGGCCACTGAGCATTCGCGCTCCGCGAGCTCGAAGAAATAGCGCCGGTTGTGCAGACCGGTGAGCTCATCGGTGCGCGCGCGGTGTTGCTCCCGATCCAGCGAGGCCTGCAGCTCCTGGTTCGCCTTCTCGAGCGTCTCGCGTGCCCGCAGCAGCTCCAGCTCCTGCTGCTTGCGTGCCGTGATGTCCTGGTTGACGACGATGGCGCCGATGATCCGCCGCGCCAGATCGTGCAACGGAATCGCGGAGTGGAGGATGATCTTCGTGCTCCCGTCGAAGCACTGGATCCGGATCTCCTCGTCGATGGAGGATTCCCCCTTGCGGATGGCACGCGCCGCGGCCCATTCCTCGGGGGCGATGGCCTTGCCGGTGTCCATCCACCAGCCGCGATACTCGCCGAAATTCTCGGGTCCGACGTAACGGGCGCCGGCCCAGATCCTGCGGCCCGCGGGATTGCCGTGCGTGATGCGGCCATCCTTGTCCATGATCCAGACCCCCACCGGCAGCAGCTCGAGGATGTGCCGCAGGGTATCTTGGGTTTCGCGCAATGCATGTTCGAGGCTCTTCTGTTCCGTGACGTCCTCGTGAGAGATGACTACGCTCGCGGCGGTGTCCCGCGACAAGCGGGTCACGCCTAGCACGAACCAGTTCGTGGTCCGAGGTCCGGCGCACGGATACTCGAGGCGAAACGAGGGCCGGTCGCCGGTCATGACCGCGCGGAGTCCCCGCAGCACCGCCGCAGCCACCGCGTCGCCGCTGTTCGCGGCCCGCTCACAGACCGCAAGGTAGTTCGTACCGACGAAACCCGTCGCCGCTCCTCCATTGTCGCGCGCGTAGCGCAGCCATGCCTCGTTCACGGCGACGACGGTCCCGGTCGCGTTCAGCACCGCGACATGTGCATCGAGCGAATTGAGGATGTCTTCGGCCAATACCCGGTTCATTCACACGCTCCATCGAACACGATGCCCGAGTCACGACCCGCGTCATATTGCATGGCGCGACATGCGATCAAATCGGTAGTTTCACTTCCCGGGGCAGGCAATCTACGTACGGGCACGTTGTACCGGCGCCACGCAAGTCAGGCCGTCCGACCACTGTTTCCGGCGGCCGCCCGGACACCGCCCGATCATCCTTGCCTTCGGGCTCGCCGCGGACGCGGGCCCGGGTCTCGTGCTGCCTGGTGGTTAGCCGCTGACCACCGCCGGAATCGAGCGCGATCCGCCGCGACACCCTCCGGAGAGATCGAGTTCGACATCTGACCGCGGACCTTCGGCTTTTCGACGCGATTCACTTGCGGCGAACTGGACCGGTGGGCACAGTCGCGGTCAGGGAGGAACAACATGAACAGAGCCACGCGCAGCGCGTTGGCGTCCGTGGGGATGGCGTGGGCGGGTCTCGCGCTGGCCGAGCCGACGTGCGCCTACCGCGAGGAGGAAGTCTCCCTGCCCGTCGCCGCGAGGGATTCAGTGACCTTGCTGGGCGTCGATCCTCCCGAGGGCGCGGAGCTGCGCAAGGAGATGGGCCTGGCCGTCGACGCGCAGTTCCAGATAGCGGACTTCGAACCTGATACCTACTTCGCCATCGTGCTGTTTCCAACCGCCGGTTTCAGAGCGATGAGCCCGGGCGATCCTACGAATACGCCGATGCTCAAACATGCCTCCGGCAAGGTGCACTTGTGCGTGCCACTGCAAGAGGTATACGACCATCCGCAGATGACCTGGCCACTGAGCATCACTGTCCTCCTGCTCAAGAAGGGCGAAGACAACCGGAGTTCGTCCGTTGCGTCGTCGCGCAAGGTGGCATTCAAATCGCCGGATGCGCCGGCAAACCGGACAGTGCTTCCCGACGAGTACTTCGACTCGTTGACGCGCACCAATTCCTTTTTCGACAAGCGACAGGCGATCTACAAGGTGTGCATCGCGCGCTACCCCGCGATGCAGCCCGAATTCACAAAGGCATATCGCGCCTGGGAAGCCAGGCACCGTGCGGACATCGAACTCGTGGCCGAGCTGCAGTTCGAGCAATACAAGGAAATCACGAAGGGGCGCGCGGACTTCGCTGCCCGCCTCGCCGATTCAGCGACCGCCTCGATCCGCCAGCGCTACGAGGGTATGAAGCCGGCATCGCTGAAACAGGAATGCGACCGGGAGCTCGCGGAGTTCGTCGATCCGGACGACACCACGGACATCATCATAGGTGACGAGCTGGCGGTGTTGCGCCGTCACTCGGGCAAGGCCGCGGAGAAGAACAAATGAATCGGGTCATTCTCGTGTTTGCGTGCTGCCTGATCGCGGCAGCTGCCCGTGCCGCGACGCCGACGCCCGATATGCAGGCGCGCGTGCGCGCCGCCACGTTCGAAGTCGTGGTGCCGAAACCGGCGGAAGGCGGCGTCACCTACGAACGCCCGCCGCCGTTCGAACTACTGCCCTTCACCGAACGCAACGACAACTTCTGGCCTCTGGGGACCGCGTTCGCGATCGCGCCGGGCGTATTCGTTTCGGCCTCGCACGTGATCCAGGCGGGGCTGGGTGGAATCGGGGGGCCGCCGCGCCTGCGCGATGCGAGCGGAGAGACCTACGCGATCGAGAAAGTGCTCAAGTACTCGATGCACCGCGACTTCATCGTGTTCACCGCGCCGGTGAAGGCATACCAGACGCTCGAGATCGGCACGGAATTCCACCTCGACGAACCTGTGTTCGCCGTTGGCAATGCCCTCGGTGAGGGCGTGGTGATTCGCGACGGACTGCTGACGTCGTTGACACCCGAAGACCAGGATGGCCGCTGGAAGTGGCTGCGTTATTCGGCGGCGACTTCACCGGGCAACAGTGGTGGACCGCTGCTCAACGCGGCGGGGCAGGTCATCGGCGTGGTGATCGGCAAGTCGCAGGGAGAGAATCTCAACTACGCGTTGCCGATCGAGCACGTGAACGCCTCCGCCAGCGAGGCATCCATCGACATCCGGGGTCCATTGCGCATCCCGATGCTGCGTGACTCCATCATTTCGAAATACGACATCAGGTTCCCGCTGCCACTGCCGCTCGCCGAGTTCGAACGGCAGCTACGCGAGCGACTGCTGGCGCAATACACGTCGGATCGCGCACGCCTGCTCGCCGAGCAGGCCGCTCAATTGTTTCCGAAGGGCAATGCCGCGGCACTGCTGGCCGGGGTCGAGGCAGCCTATTGCCCGATGGTGGTCGCGCAATCGGAAGACAAGACCTGGGACGTCGAATATCAGCAGCGCGAGAAGCGCGATCTGCCCGGCGGCGGCAAGGTCTGCTCGCAGGTTTCCGGCAACGTAGGGACGTTCCACCTCGAGCGCGGCAAGGCGAAGGATCCCGAGCTCTACGCCTCGAGCCGTGCGGCGATGGACCTGTTTCTGAAGGGGGTGAATTTCACACGCAGTTTCGGCAGCGAAAGCGTCAAGGTGACTTCGCTCGGCGCGCCGGTGTCGGAGAGCACGCATCGTGACAAGTACGGCCGCCGCTGGAAGCTCGCAACGTTCGCCATGCCGTACCTCGACATGCACCTCGTGGTGATGTTCCTGCCGACGCCGGATGGATACGCCGGCTTGATCCAGCTCGCGCCGCGCGGCGGCGTCGAAATGACGCTCGCTCAGGTGCGCTTTGCCGGCGACTACTTCTACGTGTCGTATTCCGGAACGCTGTCGCAGTGGCAGGCCTTCCTGGCGCGCGCGGATCTGCGACCGACGGCACTGGACCACATGAAACTCTCGCGCGACGCTTCCGGGCTGCTCGTGCGTTCGCGACGCATCGATGTCGACCTGCCCACGACGTTGCTGGCGCTCGATGACTCCAGCAAGGTGGAGATCCAGATGAGTTATGCGCTCGAGCGCGGCGAGGCGGTGTGGGACGCGAGCGCCATCTACGTGAGCCAGGATGAAGATTCCAAGACCTATGTTGGTCTGATCCGTCAGCCCAAGCCAGCCGATACCGCGGGCAAGGACCTCACCGATCGCTGGGGCGAGATGCTCTCGAGCAAGGGAGCGTTCGATCCGGGGCGCGGCCACGATTCTGAATTCAAGAAGCTTTGGCGTCGTGCGGCGGTGGGCGCGGGATACACGCCCGGCGCCAGCGTCGATCCCACGGCGACGGTGCTCTACGAGGTGTTATCCGTCGTTCACGACGCGAAGCTCCCGAAGCGGATCGATGACATGCAGGATCTGCTGCTCGAGAACGTGCGGGTGAAGGAGCGATGAGAAAACACGGGAGCTCGTGGTCACGCACTTGACCCTCGGGCACGCAGGTCGCCGACTGCGATACGATCATCCACATGAAGAACATGTTTGCCGTCCTGGCGGTATTTCTGGCCGCGCTCTCACCGCAGCTTCAAGCGCAGGACCCGCCATCGAACAAGTCCCGTCTGCTGGTACTCACCGACATGGAAGCCGATCCCGACGACACGCAGTCGCTGGTCCGGCTGATGTTGTACTCGAATGAGATCGACATCGAGGGCCTCGTCGCGACGACTTCCACGCACATGCGCGAAGAGATCCACCCCGACAGCATTCGCGCCGTCCTCGACGCATATGACAAGGTGCGCGCCAACCTTCTGCAACACGCGTCGGGATATCCGCCGACGAACGAGTTGCGCAAGCTCGTCGCGGAAGGTCAGCCCGTCTACGGCATGGCGGCGGTCGGAAAGGGCAAGGACACTCCGGGCTCGCGGCTCATCCTGAAGGCGCTCGAGTCGCGCGACCCACGGCCGTTGTGGGTCTCGGTCTGGGGTGGGGCGAACACCCTGGCGCAGGCTCTGTTCACGTTACGGGAGACGCAGGGAAAGGAAGCGGCGGCGAAAGCGATCGCGAAACTGCGCGTCTACACGATCTCCGACCAGGACGACAGCGGCGCGTGGATCCGCAGGGAATTCCCGGGCCTGTTCTACATCGTCAGCCCGGGTGGATACGGCGGCGCGACGTGGACCGGCATCCATGTCGTCGTGCCGAGTCTCGGCGATCATCCGATCAACCAGGTCATCGCCAATCGCTGGCTCGGGGAACACATCCAGCAGGGTCATGGTCCGCTCGGCGCGATGTATCCGGACGTCGCTTACTCGATGGAAGGTGACACGCCGGCCTATCTGTCCCTGATCCCGAACGGCCTCAACGCGCCGGAGCGTCCGGAGTGGGGTGGCTGGGGCGGACGTTACGAACTCTATCTACCCGGACTCGAGGCGATCGATACGAAAGGATTCACGGGCGGCGTGCCGGTGGAGCCGGAGACCCGCGCCATCTGGACGAACGCCATCGACAAAGTGACGCCGGATGTCGCGCCTGAGCATGGCCGGGCCGCGAGACCGGGCGACGAGTCCTCGACGGGATATCGCGAAACGATCTGGCGCTGGCGAGTCGCGATCCAGAACGACTTCGCCGCGCGCATGGACTGGACAGTCCAGCCGCCGCGTGACGCCAACCATCCGCCGGTGCCGCGCCTGCGTCACGGCAACGCGATCACGGTGCGGTCCGGCGAGCACGTCACGCTGGACGCCGCCGCCAGCAGCGATCCGGATGGCGACAGTGTGAGTCATCGCTGGTATCACTACCCGGAGGCGGGTAGCTGGAAGGAATCCGTCGAGGTGCGCGGCGCCGACAATCTGAGCCGCCGCGTATTCATCGCGCCGAAGGTGACGAAACGCGAGACCGCGCACTTCATCCTCGAGGTCACGGACAAGGGATCTCCGTCGCTCACCCGCTACGAGCGGGTCATCGTTACGATCGATCCTTAGTTCCCCGTGACGGCAAGGTAAGCGCCGGTTCAGTAGAACGCGAAGAGATCCCCCGTCCAGGCTTTGTCAGCCTCGTAGGCTGCGAGACGTTCTCTCTGCGGCGTGGTATTCCATCCGAGTTTTTTTGCCAGTCCCACCGCCTTCGCCTGGTTCTTCTGCGCCGCCGCGAAATCGCCGAGCGCCGACTGTGCCGCCGCCCGGATCTCGAAAGCGATCGGATTGTCCACGAAGGGAGCCAGCCACTCATCCGCGTTGTCCAGCGCACGTTGGGGATTGCGGATCGCGGAGTGAGGCGAACTCGCCAGCAGGCCCAATAGATAGAAACGCGCTTCGATCCTGTGTGCCGTGGCGGGCTCCAGCAATGCCGCGGCCCTGGCGACCGCGGCCGCGTCCGACATGTCCCGCAGGTGGTAGTTAGCTAGCTCTATCTGCGCGTCGGCATTGCCGGCGCCGGCCGCCTTGTCGAGCCAGATCAGCGCCTTGGTCTCGTCCTCGTGAACCGCGTAGCCTCGAAGCAGCGCGTTCCCGACCTTGTATTGAGCTGCAGGAACTCCCGCCTGGGCCGCCTTGAGAAACCACCGGATGCTCCTGTCGCCTTCGACATTGAGTTCCGAATACCCCTCGAGCGCGTGCGCGTACAGCGCTTGAGATCTCGGATCGCCGGCCTCGGCGGTCTTTCGAATCGCGTCGATATTGTCCTTGAACTGCGCACCCGGTGGCGGAGCTCCGTGGACGCTGAACTTCACCTTGAAACGTATGGTGCAGGGTTTCGACTCACCGTTTTCGACGCGCGGGGAATATACCGAGTCACGTCCGACACCCCGCCCCGCGGCATCGAATATTCTTTCCGGCAGCCCGTACTCGACGAGTGGTACATGGGCGCGACCATCTCCCCAGACGCGTGCGTTCACGAGCACGGTTCCCGATATCCCTCTCTTGATCGCCTCCCGCGGAAAGTAGTCATCCGGGTTTACCGGAATGCGCATGGTGCACTTCGAAGGCGGGAGCTGGTGCCCGGGCGGGTACTCGATCGGCAGCAACGACTTCTGCAGCCCCTCTTTCCCGAATTGCGCCAACAATGCGCCGGCTCTCGCCCGTATGGTTTCGCTCAAGTGCGGCTCGAGCTGATCGATGATGTTTTGCGCGGTGGCACGCGGACCCTGTTCCTGGACTATCTTCGCCCAGGCGTAACCCAGCGTGTTGTCGCGAGCGACGCCTTCGCCATTCACGTACATGATCGCCAGGACTTCCTGGGCCTCGGGGTGGCCGAGTTCGGCCAATTCGCGGTAAAGCTCGAAGGCGCGAGTCAGCTCGTTGTCTTCATATGCCTTGGCGGCAACATAAAGATCGGCCCGTGCGATCGTGCTGAACGGCAGGAGGCTGACGGCCAGCAACAAGAGGCGGCAAGCCCGGAGTTCGCGCATGTACATCTGCCCCATCTGGTTTTCCGAATATTGAAAGAGGACGTTCGTGGAAAGTCAGTCGCGCGTATCCACCGCGATCCAGTTGACCTCCCAAGTCTTCCCGCCGTCTGCCGAGAAGGCCTGCTCGAAGTGGCATGACTTGAGCGTGATATCGGAGATCACGAAGCGCACCAGGATTTCGCGTCCGTCCAGCGTGTCGTAGTTGTAGAACTCGCCACGCCCGTTGCTGAACCCGCCCAGCGCCGGCGCCGCCATGACGCCGCCGCGCGCGTTCGCGAAGTTGAGACTCCACTGGCGTGTCTCCGGATTGAAGAGTCTGAGGCTCAACGCCTCGATCTGGCCCGTGGGTCCCGTGACGTCCAGTTCGACGAGATTGGCCCGGCCGTCCCACACCTTTCTGACTACCGTCGTGCCTTCGTACTCGACCCAGGTGCCGGAGCCCGTCAGCGGCTTCGTGAGGCGCTTGAGGTGGGTCTTCCACGTTCCGATTTCGAAATCGAAGTCGTTTGGCGCGCCGCGCTTCGTGAATTCGGACGGAAGATCCGCGGAGAAGAGCGCCGGCGCGAACATCGCGCAAGCGATCATCGCGGTCAGTGTGCGAGTCCAGGTTCTCATGGCTTTTCCCTCCGTGCGATTCACGATGTGCCGACCGTGTCGGCTCAGCGGCACGGGAAGGCTAGCCGAGGAGGGCGTCGGCCGCCACGGAATGGCTCTGGAGCGCGATCCGAGTGGACAGACGAGCCTCCGTGGGAACAACAATACGCCCCCGGGAGGTTACTCATGCGGCGCAGAAGCTTCGTCACCTCGGTCCTTTCCGCCGGCGCGGCAACACTTCTGCCGACCCGGAGATTGCTCGCCGCAATCGCGGACACGCCAGCGATCGGCAGAACGGGCAAGCAACTCGTGCTCGCCGGCCGCGACATCGACGAATTGCGCGGCGCCATCCGCGGCCAACTACTCACGGCCGGCGAGGAAGGTTACGATCAGGCGCGGCGAATCTGGAACGGCGCGTTCGATCGTCGGCCCGCACTCATCGTCCGATGCGCCGGCGCGGCGGACGTCGTGCAGGCCGTGAACTTCGGCCGCGACCACGACGTGCTGATCGCGGTGCGCGCCGGTGGGCACAGCCTGTCGGGACAATCCGTCTGCGACGGCGGGCTGATGATCGACCTGTCACGTATGCGTGGCGTGCGCGTGGACCCCATCGGGCGCACGGCGCGCGTCGAGGCCGGCTCCTTGTTAGGCGATCTCGATCGCGAGGCGCAGGCCTTCGGCCTGGCGACGCCCGCGGGCCGCGTCTCTCACACCGGCGCCGCGGGACTGACGCTGGGAGGAGGTTTCGGGCGGCTCACGCCCCGCTTCGGCCTCTCCTGCGACAACCTGCGCGCCGCGGACGTGATCACGGCCGCCGGCAAATACGTGCGCGCCGGCCAGGACGAAAACCGCGACATCCTGTGGGGGCTGCAGGGCGGCGGCGGCAATTTCGGGGTGGTGACTTCCTTCGAATATCAGCTTCATCCGGTGTCGCCGAACATGTACGGAGGCGCCCTGGTCTATCCACTCGCGCAGGCGCGGGAGCTGCTGCGGTTCGTCGCGGAACTTGCCGAACGCAAGCCCGATGAACTTTTCGTCGACACGATGCTCGGTACCCTGCCGCAGGTCGGAAAGGCGCTGGCGTTTTCCATCTGCTACAGCGGTGCCCTGGAAAAGGCCGAAGAAGTCGTCAAACCACTGCAGCGATTCGGCCCCGTCGTGGATGCGCTCCGGCCTGCCACCTACATCGAACTGCAGTCGGCCCAGGATCGCGGCTCGCAGCACGGTCGCGGCTACTACGAGCGCTCGGGTTTCCTCACGAGCCTCGCCCCCGACCTCATCGATGCCGCCGTCGATTCGATGGAATCCGCCAAACCACCCGGTGCGCGCATCATGTTCACGGGTGACTGCGCCGGCGCCTTCAATCGCGTTGCCCGCGACGCCACGGCCTTCTGGAATCGCGACGCGCGCTCCACGCTCATCGTGCAGAGTTTCTGGGCCGACCCCCGCGACACGGTGGCTTCCGAAGCGCATTTGCGCTGGGCGCGCGAGACCTTCGAAAGGCTCTCGCCCCATACCAAGGGGTTCTACGTGAACACGCTGGCCGCGGATGATCCGCAACAACGCGTGCGCGCGACCTATGGCGGCAACTACGCCCGCCTCGTGACGCTCAAACGCAAGTACGACCCGACGAACCTCTTCCGCCGCAACGCCAACATCGATCCCGGTACCTGATGCAGGTTGGTGCCGGGTGGGAAATCGCCGAGTCAGCCGGCCCGACGTTCGCGGCTTCTAGGCCTTTTGAAGGACCCCGACTTTGAACAGCGCCTGCAGGTGAGACACGATCTCCATTTGCGAGGGGCCCTGATGCCACGACAGGATTTCGGGCACGGAAAACGGCGTCGATGCGGCAGCGAGCCGACGGAGGAGCGGGGCCATCGAGATCGGAAAGCTGAGAAAGCCGTGTTCACTCGGCACGATCACCTTGTCCCGGGTTTCGATGAAGCGCAGCGAAGAGGCAACACGGAAACGATCGGCCGACGTCGCTTTCGGTATCGACGACAGCGGATCCGGCTGCCACCCGGTATAAGGACTGTCCATCAATGACGTCAGCCAGGCGGCGTCCACGGCATCGGGCTGCTCGATCAATTTCAATGCCAGCCGGTGAAGTTCATCCAGCCGCTCGCGCATATACGCGGTGATGGACTCCGGCATCTTTCCCTGGATCTTTTCCACCGTGACCGGCGGCCCTCCGCGCCATCGTTCGTTCGAGGCCGCGAATTCCTGAAACAGCGGTGTCAACCGGTCGAACAGATTCCGCGGGGAAAAATAGAGATTCAAGGCCAGCGAGAATCCCACGCCGCGCGCCGCATGCCATGCCCCGGCAGGCAGACACAACACATCGCCGGGGTTCAGTTCCACCTCGCGAAACTCCATCTCCTCGGGCCGCTTCCCGTGGTCTTCGCCCACCGGCTCCATGCGCCCGTTCTGAAACAGGCCGTTCTGGTTGGGCCAGGGCGTCGACGCCGTCGTGGAAAATTTCCATCGTTTCGACCCGGCGATCTGCAGGGTCGTGGCGACTCTCTTGTCGTAGTGCATCGGCAACCCGGAGCCGTCCGCCGAGACGTAACAATTCACGCCGACAGTGCCAGTGAAATTGAGTTGCGCGCGAATCGCCTGCGCCCAGCGTGCGAGACCCGGATCGGCCATGTGGATGTTGGTGATACAGATCGTCGCGCCGGAGTTGAGCAACTCGCTCACCTTGTCGACGGTCGTCACGAACATCTGTTTGGTGCTTCCACCTTCTTCACCGCCCGCAAAGGACGCCGTCAGGTTGAAGCGTTTGTCCTGGATCTCCCGCCCCCTCGCGAGAGCCTCCTTCAGGTTCTCCCAACCGAAGATGTGGTCGAACTTCGTCGGATGCCCCTTCACGTGAAGCGACTGGCGCGCGAAGTAGGTTTTCGCGAACTCCTCGCAGGTAAGAGGGCTCAGAAGGTCCTGCAGCTCGCGGCCCGTCAGGGCAATGGCAGACCCGGATTGCACCGGGGCGTCGGTATCGAGCAGTGCCCGGAAGTCTTTGATCATCGGCGGAAGTCTCGTGAAGGCTGGTCGCGCGGCCGCCACATGGCGGGCGTATCGGCGCCATGGGGCGATGTATCGGGTCGCGATCCTAGCGCCAACGCGAAAAGTGATCCAATCCCGCCAGGCCCGGGCGCCGGCGGGGTCGAGGTTACGCGCTCCGATAGTGATCCTGCATCGGATAGCGGCGCGCATACCAGGCGAACACCAGCGCGACCACGAGCGCGAACGCCGCGAAGAAGAACATCAGGAACGCGCTCTCCGTGAGCCCGGTGCTGGCCACGCGCGAGATCACCGCTTCGTTGCGAATGGTCGCGTTGACCAGAAGCACCCAGAGATTGCCGATCGTCACCGCCAGGTACCAGAACGCCATGATCACGCCTTTCATCGACTGCGGGGCCTGGCTGTACGCGAACTCGAGTCCGGTTGCCGACACGAGCACTTCGCCGAACGTGAGCAGCACGTAGGGCAGCACCTGCCAGACGATGGACACCGCGTCGCCGCCGTCGATAGCCAGTTGTATCGCGCCGGCCGCGATCCACGCGAGTCCCGAGAACGCGATGCCGAAGGCCATCTTGCGAAGCTGCGTCACCTCGATGCCGAGGCGGCGCAGCGCCGGGTAGAGCACGAGGTTGTTGAAGGGAATCAGGATCATGACGAGCGCCGGGTTCAGCGCCTGCATCTGCGCGGACGAGAACCACTCGGGCTTCGTCATCTGGTCCGCCTGCAGGATCCACGTCGAGGCCTTCTGGTCGAACAGCGACCAGAACGGCGTCGTGAGCGCGAACACGATGAGAATGCGTAGCACCGCGCGCACGCCTTCGATGCGCTCCAGGGGATGAACGCTGCTTGCTCGATCGAGCTGCATGTACGCGCCGGCGCCGCCGAACGCCAGCAGGAAGACGAGCGCGAGACACACCGATGCAACGAAGCCGAGCGATCCCATCATCGCGAGTGCGCCGACGGCGAGCGCCGCGCCGATGCCCGCGATCACGAGTCCGGGGCGCCCCAGTCCTTCACCGCGCGACCACAGCGCGGTGCGCGCGACGCGCAGGAACGAATGCGGATCGGCGGCCGCGGGTGGAACGTTGACGTACTTCTTGCGCCCCATGAAGAAGATGACCGTCGCGATTAACATCAGGATGCCGGGAATGCCGAATGCCCACGCCGCGCCGTACTTGCGCAGCACGATGGGCATGAGCAGCGAGGCGAAGAACGATCCGAAGTTGATCGTCCAGTAGAACGCATCGAACACGATCTTCGCGATGTGCTTGTTGGTCTGGTCGAACTGATCGCCGACGAACGAAACGACGAGTGGTTTGATGCCGCCCGAACCGAGCGCGATCAGAAAGAGCCCGGTATAGAAGCCGGTGCGGTTGTCCTCGAACGCCGCGAGACAGGCGTGGCCCACGCAGTAGACCAGCGACAGGTAAAGGATCGTGCGGTACTTGCCCAGCAACCGATCGGCGATCCAGCCGCCGAGCAGCGGGAAGAAGTACACGCCGATCACGAAGGAGTGGAACACGTCCTTGGCGATCCCGGCTCGTTCGGCTTCCGGCGCGTATAAGAGGAGTGAGGTCACCAGGAACGGCGTGAGGATGTTGCGCATCCCGTAGAAGCTGAAGCGTTCGCAGGCCTCGTTGCCGATGATGTAGGGGACCTGGCGCGGCAGCCGGGCACTGGCGGGAGCGGCTGGCGTGTTGATCTCGGCGGTGGACATCGATGGCAGGTCCTTCAGGTGATCACTGACGTGAACGGTGCCGACGATTGACCGATGGGTCAATAAGAGTCGCCACGGAAATGCGCGTCGGTGTACCGATGGGTATCAACCCATCAATTGCCGCTGAATCGCTGGAATCCGCCGTGGCCTCGGAAGCCGAGTCATCACATGCTGCGTGAGCGGCCATTTTGACGGGCATTCGACGGTCGCGTAGGGTATTACCAGCGAAACATCGGGTAATACTCATGGCGACGAATATCACGAGCAAAGGCCAGGTCACGGTGCCGAAATCGATCAGGGACTATCTGGGCCTCAAGCCGGGTTCGGCTGTCGTATTCGAGCGCACCCAGAACGGCGAAGTGGTTCTCCGACCGGCCAGCAGGAGCGCGAAACGGCAGCCGTCGCGTTTTTCAAAGCTTCGAGGTCGCGGCACGGTGCGTCTGAGGACGGACGAGATTCTCGCGCTGACGCGCGGATCGGCGAAGTGATCCTCGTAGACACGAATGTTCTTCTCGACCTGGTGCTCGAGGACGAGGACTGGGCGGATTGGTCGCAGTACCAACTGGAGGCGGCCAGCGTCCATGAGCGCCTGGCGATCAATCCAGTCATCTATTCCGAATTGTCGATGGCATTCGCGCGCATCGAAGAGCTCGAGGGCATGCTCGCCGACGCCGCACTGGCGTACGAGACCATACCGCGCGAGGCGCTGTTCCTCGCAGGCAAGGCTTTCATGGAGTACCGCCGGCGACGAGGTACGAAGGATGGCGTGCTGCCGGATTTCTACATCGGCGCACATGCCGCCGTGATGCAGTGGCCCTTGCTGACGCGGGACGCGACACGCTACCGAAGTTATTTCCCCACCGTGCGGCTGATCACACCAGAGACCTAGGCGGTACGCACTCCGGCGCCTTCGCGCACGACGCCAAGGATCGCCTCCCCGTATCGATCGAGCTTCGTCGCGCCGATTCCCGGGATTCCCCGCAGATCTTCCAGCGATTCGGGGAGCCGCCGCGTGATCTCGAGCAGGGTGGAATCGTGGAACACCGTGTACGCCGGCACCGCGTGTTCCTTCGCCACGCCCTTGCGCCACTCTCGCAGCGCCTCGAAGACATCTCCCGCTTCGCCCGAGAGCGCTGCGCGCGGGCGCTCGGTAGATAGTGCGCCGCGCTTGCTCCGCGGCTGCCGCGCGGGCTTCTCCGACGGCTTGCGCAGCTTGAGCTGCCTGCGCCCGCTCAGCACCTCGCGCGCTTCCGGCGTCAATTGCAGGACATTGAACCGGTCGTAATCCACGCGCACCAGCTTCAGCGCGACGAGCTGGCGGATGACGGCGCGCCATTGCAGCGCGGAGAGCTCGGTGCCGATTCCGAACGTGCTCACGCGGTCGTGACCGAACTGCTCCACCTTCGCGGTGCGTTGCCCCGTCAGCACGTCGATGATCTGCACCGCGCCGAATCCGAAGCCGCTCGCCTGTTCGCAGCGGTAGATGCAGGACATGAGCTTGCGCGCGGCTTCGGTCGCGTCCCATTCCTCGGGCGGCGTCAGGCAGTTGTCGCAGTTGCCGCATGGGTTGCTCGCCTCGCCGAAATAGTCGAGCAGCCGGACCCGGCGGCAATCCGCGGCTTCGCACAGCCCCAACAAGGCGTCGAGCTTCGCGCCCGCCACGCGCTTGTATTCCTCGCCCGAGGGCGACTGGTCGATGAGCCGCCGCTGCTGGACGACGTCGGCGAGCCCGTAGATCATCCACGCATCCGCGGGCAGGCCGTCGCGGCCGGCGCGGCCGGTCTCCTGGTAATACGCCTCGACGCTCTTCGGCAGGTCGAGGTGCGCGACGAAACGCACGTCCGGCTTGTCGATGCCCATGCCGAACGCGATGGTCGCCACCATCACGATGCCGTCTTCGCGGATGAACCGGCCGAGATGTTCGTCGCGCGTCTCGTGTTCCTTGTCCGCGTGATAGGGCAGCGCGTCGATGCCGGAGTCCTTCAAGAACGCCGCGGTCTCGTCGACCGACTTGCGCGTGAAGCAATAGACGATGCCGGAATGTCCGGCGTGTTCCTCGCGAATGAACTGCAGCAACTGCTTGCGCGCATTGTCGCGCTCGGCGATCCGGTAGCGGATGTTCGGCCGATCGAAGCTCGCGATGAAGACCCGCGCGGACTCGAGCTCGAGCCGTGCGAGGATTTCCTTGCGCGTGATGGCGTCGGCCGTCGCGGTGAGCGCGATGCGCGGCACCCGCGGATACCGCTCGGCCAGCACCGCGAGACGCAGGTATTCCGGTCGGAAGTCGTGACCCCACTGGGACACGCAATGCGCTTCGTCGATCGCGAACAGCGCGAGCGCGCTCGCATCCAGCAGCTCGAGGCAGCGGTCCGTCACCAGCCGTTCGGGCGCGACGTACAGGATGTCGACTTCGCCGGCGCGAACGGATTTCTCCACCCGCTGCTGCTCCGACCACGACAACGATGAATTGAGGAATTCCGCGCGCACACCAGCCTCGCGCAACGCGGCGACCTGGTCCTGCATCAGCGCGATGAGTGGAGAAACCACCACGCCCATCCCGTCGCGCACCAGTGACGGAACCTGGTAGCACAGCGACTTGCCGCCGCCCGTGGGCAACAGGACCAGCGCATCGCCTCCGGTCGCGACATGGCCGATGATCTCCGCCTGGGGCCCGCGAAATGCCGAGTAGCCCCAGATTTCGCGCAACAGCCGGGTCGCCCGGCTCATGATTTCGTTCATTGTGCCGATTGTTGGCGGATTCGTTGTGGACGCAAGACTTCGATCGTCGTGAAACGAGTGAAATGCGCGCCCGCGGCAGGGAATTCGGCCCTGCGCCATGGCAGGGGAAAACGCGTACGGGGAAACACCGGCCGGCCGGATCCGGGATTCTGGCGGTCGATCACGTCCGTCCCGCGCGGCAGAGAGTATTCATGAGATTGGATATGCGCAGTTCACGCGGCAAAAAGCTCAACCAATCGATTTTCCTGCTGGTCGGCATCGCCTTGACGCTCGTCGTCATGGCGGCGCATCGCCTGCTTCCAGAACGGCGATTGATGCTCGATGGGGCAAGAGAAGGCGCGGTCTTCTCGCTGTCGCAGCATGTCGATGGCCCGCCGGTAATCATGGAGTGGATCGATGAGCGCAAGCTTCACTTCACCTGCCGGTTTGCCGAGGACTCCGTCGGCCAGAACTGCATCTTCGCGTATCTGCTGTATTCCACGACCGCGGATCGCGGCATCGATCTGACGGATTTCCAGTCGGTGACCCTGAACATCCGGTACTCGGGCGATGCCCAGTTCTTGCGCGTCGGCATCCGCAATTTCGATCCGAGATTCTCGATCATCGACGACTGGAATTCTCCCAAGTTCAACTCCGTCAACGTGCGCGCGAAAGACTTCTCGCAGCCCGTGCGGATCAGCCTGAGCGAGTTCACCGTGCCGGAGTGGTGGGAGACCATGTACGACCTCCCACGGGAACTGAACCGTCCCGATCTCAGCAACGCCACGGTCGTTACATTCGACTTGCTGGGTCATCACGCGGGCAGCCTGCACGAAATCCAGGTCGACAGGATCGAATTCACGGGCCACTGGATCAGCGCCGAATCCTGGTACCTCGGCATCCTGTGCGCCTGGATGCTGCTGGCCACCGCCTACGGCCTGTCGCGGTGGCTGCGGCTGCGGCGCAAGCACCGCGAGCAGCGGCAGAAGATCCACGCCCTGGTGGACACCAACGCGCAGCTGCAATCGGAGAAGGAGAAGTACCGGAAGCTGTCGACGATCGATGCGCTCACGAACGTGATGAACCGGCATGGCATCGAGCAGTACGTCGAATCGATCCACGCGGCCGGGACGTCGGCCAGCGTGATCGTCATCGACCTCGATCACTTCAAGCGCATCAACGACCAGCGTGGTCACCACATCGGCGACCGCGTGCTCGAAGCCGTGGGCGACGTCCTGAAGTCACAGGTCCGCGCCGCGGACGGCCTGGGACGCTGGGGTGGCGAGGAGTTCGTGCTCGTGTGTCCGGGAACGAGCCTGCCGCAGGCCGCGGAGCTCGCGGAAAAGCTGCGGCGCAAGATCATGGACACCAACTTCATTCCCGAAGACCCGCTCACCGTGACCGCGAGCTTCGGTGTGGCCGCGGTGAATGCGTCGCAGGGTTTCGAGGATGCCTTCCGGCAGGCCGACCAAGCGCTGTACCTGGCGAAGAGTCGCGGCCGCAATTGCGTGGTCGCCGCGACCGAGGACCAGCTTCACACGGTCACTGGCGCACGCAGGAGCACCTGGGCGCTCATCAGCGGGCGCTTCAAGCTGCACCACTAGTCACAGGACGGCAGGCCTCGACGCCGCGAGGCCTGCCCGATTCGCCAATGACGGGCGGGTGCGCCTTCAGACCGCGAGCTGGATCACCGAGTACGACCGTGGCGGCAGCTTGATCGTCATCTTGCCGCCGGCGGTGATGCCATCGAGCTTCGCCGCGACCACCTTGTTGGGATCCTCGAAGGTATTGAACGCCTTGAGGTCGCTGCCGGTGACGGTCTCGGCGGCCACGACGCTCGTCGGCGTGACGTCGTCGAACCTGAGCGCCAGCTCACGCTCGTCGCGCAGGTCGCGGTTGAGCGCGAACAGCGCGACGCGGCGGCTCTCAGCATCGTAGGTGCCGACCACGTCCACGAACGGCACGTGTCCGTCGCGCGCGTAGCTGCCGCGAATGCCGGCGGCGCTGATCGGGTAGGTCTCACTCTCGATCTGCAGGTCGAGCACGCGTCCGTGCCCGTACTTGAGCGCCATGGCGTAGGGGTAATAAGTCGACTGGCGCAGGATGCCCTTGTCGCTCGTCATCAGCGGTGCGATGACGTTGACGATTTGCGCCAGGCAGCCGACCTTCACCCGATCCGACTGCCGCATCAGCGTGTTCAGGAGGCCGCCGACCACGAGTGCATCCTCGAGGTTGTAGACCTCCTCGAGCAGTTTCGGCGCGAACTTGCCGTGCCCGTTGGTGTGGTCGCCCGAATTGGCGCGGTACCACACGTTCCACTCGTCGAACGACAGCCAGAGTTTCTTGGGGGAGCGCTTGATGCCCTGCACGTAATCGCACACGGCGCCGATCTCACGGATCTGGCGTTCCATGTCGAGATTCATGGCGACGTAGCGCTCGGTCTTGCCGCCGGTGGTTTCGGCATTGCCGTAATAGCAATGCAGCGAAATGCCGTCGACCATGTCGTAACACTCCTCGAGCACCTCGCGATCCCACTGCAGGTAGGTCGCCATGCCGGGGGCGCTCGAGCCGCAGGCGATGAGCTGCACGTCCGGGTCGATGATGCGCGCCTGCTGCGCGATGTCGCGCGCCTTGCGGCCGTATTCGCGCGCGGTGAGCGTGCCGATCTGCCACGGCCCGTCCATCTCGTTGCCGAGGCACCAGTACTTCACCTTGTGAGGCTGCTCGTAGCCGTGCGAGCGGCGCAGGTCGCTCCACTTGGTGCCGCCCGGGAAGTTGCAGTACTCGATGTAGGCCACGGCCATCTCCGCGGTGCCCGTGCCCATGTTGAAACCCAGCAACGGCTCCGTGCCCACGGCCTTCGCCCAGTCCATGAAGTCGTTGGTGCCGAACTGGTTGGTCTCGATCGAGTTCCAGGCGCGTTCGAGCACGGTCGGCCGGCTCTTGCGCGGGCCCACGCCGTCGAGCCAGTTGTAGCCCGACACGAAATTGCCGCCGGGGTAACGCATGATCGGCACGCCGAGTTCCTTCACCTCGCGCAGCGTGTCGGTGCGGAATCCGCGCTTGTCGGAGAGTTTCGAGCCGGGCTCGTAGACGCCGGTGTAGACGGCGCGGCCCAGGTGCTCGAGGAAGGCGCCGAACAGCCGGCGGTCGAAGTCCTCGCGCGGCGCCACCAGTCCAAGCGAGACCTTCGCGGTGCGGCCCACCGACTGCGAGTAGCTAGGAATGGAGAACGCGGAAGCTGCCGCGAAGCCCGCACCGGCGAGCGAGGCTTGTTTGAGGAAGCGGCGGCGGCTGGTGCGATTCATCGGCGATACTCCGGAAGGTGAGTGAAGGCCGAGTATAGGCAGCGAGGCCGCGTATACCCATACACGCGCGGGTATGGATCAAGCCGTGATTTTGTATTCGATCTCGGCGCGGTACGGATCGCCGGGCCGCAGGATGCCGCTCTGGAAGTGCGGATGGTTCGGCGAGTCGGGAAGTCCCTGAGGTTCGAGGATCACGCCACTTCCCAGCCCGGGATGCGCGCGCGACAGGAATTGTCCGTTGTAGAACTGTAGCCCGGGCCCGGTGCCTTTCATGGTCAGCGTGAGGTCGCCGCTGGGCGAAGTGAGCTCGCAGGTGCAGTCGGCATCGCGGGACAACACCCAGCAATGGTCGTAACCCCCGCCGAGCGCGAGTTGCGGATGAGAGTCCACGGAGGGTGGAGCCAGCCGTCGCTGCGTGCGGAAATCGAAGATGGTCTCGTCCACGCGCGCGATCTCCCCCGTCGGGATGAGCCCCGGTCCCACGGGTAGATAGTGGTCCGCGGGAATGCGCAGGCGATGCTCGATGGCGGGCGAGCGCAGGTCGCCGGAGATGTTGAAGTACGGGTGATAGGTGAGGTTGATGGGGGTCGCCGCATCGGTGCGCGCGCCGAAGCGGATGGTGAGCGCGTTCCTGCGCACGCTGAGCTCGATCGTGACGTCGACGTTGCCCGGGTAACCTTCCTCGCCCGCCGGCGAATGCAGGCCGAGCGACACCCGCTCGCGATTCCGCGTTTCGAGCACGCGCCACATCCGCTTGGCGAAACCGGTATCGCCGCCGTGCAGGTGATTGCCGCCTTCGTTGGTGGTCAGCTGGTGCGTGACCCCATCGAGCGTGAAGCGGCCATTGGCGATGCGATTGCCGAACCGGCCGACCACGGGACCGACATTGTCGCGATCACGTTCGTACTGTTCGATCCGGTCGAAGTGCAGGATGAGGTCGCGGCGTACGCCGCGCACGGGATACGTGAGCCGGCGCAGGATGGCGCCGTAGGTGAGGATTTCGACCTGCAGGCCGTCCTCTCCGCCCAGCGTGATGGCCTCGACTTCGCGGCCGTCCGCGAGACGGCCGAAGGAACGCACGTTCGTTGTCACTTGTTTCTTCCGATCGGGGCTATCTACCCGGCAGCCGGGTTTCGGGCGCCCGTATATGACCGTTCTTGGGGGCGGCAGATTGCCGCACGGACGCGGTCTCCACAAGGCGAAAGCCGGCCTTGGGCGCCAGAACGTCCTCTCGCATTCCGGGCGACATCTCTACTACAGTCGTGGCAGAATCTACGACAACAGTAATAGCGCTCGTTCCTGTCGTTCGTGTTGACACGGTAAGTAGATAGACGAGCGTGCAAGGGTGACCCCCGCGCGCACGCGGGGATTCCCGTCAAGGACGCGATTGACTCAAGGGCAGCTCGAACGAGCTCACGGGCAGACCGCCCAGCGACCTCAGTTCGCATGTACCGCCGTCCGACCAGCAATATCGCACGCGCGTCGCCGCGGGCAGGGCGGCGCGGTCGATCTCGACCCGGCTGCCTCGCTGCATCGCCGTGGCCGCGACGCAGCTCTTCGGCTCCGTTCCGCACAGCGCGAATCCCGCGACGGACTTTTCCTTCGCGTCGGTCGTGCTCAACGCCGGCGTGAATTCCAGCACCAGCGACTTGTCCGCGGTCGCTACGCGCGGCACGACGCCATTCTTCGCGCCGGCTCCCTTGAGTGCCCTGGATACCTCGTACGCTCGCTGCGCCACGACATGCTTCTGGCGCGGGTGAATGTCCGCGTCCTCGCCGACGTCCTGCGTGACGACGAGGCCCACGTGCGGATCCCGCAGCGCGACCTGCTGCTGGATGTTGCGCAGGCTGGCCCACTGCGATTCCGCCGGTGGCTGCTGAATGGCCCCGTAGTTGGGAAGCTGCACGACGATGAACGGCAGCTGCCCGCGACCGAACCAACGGCGCCAGTCGTGGACCAGGCCTGGGAGCAATTGCGAGTAGTCGCCCTTGTCGACGTTCGATTCGCCCTGGTACCAGATGACTCCGGTCGGTGCGAGCGGCTGCAGTGGCGCGATCATGCCGTTGAACATGCCGGTGATGCCCGTGACGCTTTCCCACGGCGTGCGCGGTGGATAGCCAGTCTCCCTGGGCACGAAGCGATACTTCCAGCCGCTACCGAGCGGAATGAACTCGCCGTCGTCGGAGCGGATGCCGACATCGGCTTCCGGCCCGTACATGCCGCCGGCGTCCCAGGTGCTCGTGACGAACACGCTGAGCTGGTTGACGCCGGGCCGGAGCATTCCCGGCTCGAGGCGATATTCGCGATGCGTGCCGTAACCGAACGTGTTGGCGACGAACCTGCCGTTGAGCCAGGTCGTATCCACCTCGTCGATCTTTCCCAGCACGAAGGTCGCGGTCTTCTGGCTCTGTGCCTCGGTGAGTTCGAAGTCATTCGAGTACCACAGGCTGCCCGTGAATTTTTCGAGGCGCGGGTCCGGATACTTGCGCCAGTCGATGAGCGCCGCGTCTGTCCACTCGGCATTGCCGTCCAGCAATCCCTTCTCCCAGACAGGACCCATCGCGGAGTTCGCCAGCCACCACTTGACCCATTCGCCGGCGAAAGCGACTTCGGCCGCGCGCGGATCGGACCTGTACTGCCGCAACAGCTCCACGCGCTTTCGATAGTCGGACATCTGCGCGAGCTCATCTTCGCCGATCCACGGCTCGATGGCCGCGCCGCCCCACGCCGCGTTGATCAACCCGATCGGCAGGCCTTCCTCGGAGATCTTGCGGTGTGCGAAGAAGTAGCAGACCGCCGAGAAGCGCTTGATCGTCTCCGCGTCGGCGACCTTCCAGGAAGGTTTGTTCTGGAAGTCCTCGCGGGGGGCCACGGCGGTCTGATGAGCGACCGCCAGCAGGCGAATCGACGGATGACCCTGCATCGGTTCGGCGGGCTGGTCGGTGGACCTGGCCACCGGATATTCCATGTTCGACTGACCGGAGCACAGCCACACTTCTCCCGCCATCACGTCCGACAGCGTCGTCGCGGCGCCTCGATCGTCCTTCAACGTGAGCGTGTAGGGTCCACCAGCCCGCAGCGGCGCGGCCGAAACGCGCCAGCGTCCGTTCGCGTCGCTCTGGAGCGAATAGGTGGAACTATCTACCTGCAGCGTGAGTTTCCGATGCGGCGCCGCCCGGCCCGTGAAAACGAGCGGCGCGTCATGCGGCACCACCATGCCGCTGCCGAACACGTCGCCGAAGGTCGGGGCGGAGGCCGGCGCAGGCTCCGCGCCCGCGGCCGATGCGCAAACAACCAGGGGCAGAAGTGCGGGAGCGATGCGGGTAAACATGCCCGTCATTCTGCGCCTGCGAGCAACTCGCCGCGATGCGCTTCGAACGATTCGCGCACGCACATGGCCGGCCGGCCCGTGACTTTCGCGAAATCTTCGCTCGTCACGGACATCGAAGGACCACTGAATCCGCGCCGCGCGGCAGGGCCATCGGGATCGGCGGGGACCCGCTCGATGGGCTCACTCACTTCCTGGCCTTCAACATGCCATTCGATTCCAGCCACAACATGAACTGCGGGAACCATCCCGTGCTGGTCTTCGACGGATTGCCGAGGCCGAAGCCGTGTCCGCCGTTCTGGTAGAGGTGGAACTCCACGGGCCGCCCCGCCTTCTTCCACGCGGTGATGAGGCCGTATTCGTTGTTGCCGAACAGCGGGTCATCGGCGGCGAGCGCCACGAACATCGGTGGCGCGTCGGGCGGCACTTCCACGGCACGCTGCGCGCCGTAGATGGGTGCGATGAACGCGGGCTTGTTCTCCGTCGACTGCAGCGTCGCGGCCATCGTGGTCCCGGCGCCCGCCGAGAAACCCACCATGCCGATGCGATCGGGATCGACGTTCCATTCTTTCGCGCGCGCACGCACCAGCCTGAACGCGGCGGTCGCGTCTTCGAGCGGCAGGGCGACGGGCGAGCGGGGCGGCGCGGCGCCCGCCGCTCCCGGCGCAGGCGCGGTGAGCGGATTGCCCTTGTTGAACTCTTCCCAGTCCGGCGCGGTGGGCAGCAGTCGATACTTCAACACGAAGGCGGCGACACCTCTTTCATTGAGCGCCTGCGCGACTTCCCAGCCTTCGTTGCCCATCGAGAGGATCCGGAAACCACCGCCCGGCGCGACGATCACGGCGGCGCCGGTCGCCTTGTCCGGGCTCGGCAGGAATGGCGTGAGCGTCGCGCGCGAAACGTTGCGCACGAACGGATCTCCCCACTGCCTGTACCAGGTCTCCTGTGCGGCCTGTCCCTCGACGCCGCCTGTATTCAGGGGAATGGCGTTCGGCTCCGGCGGCGCTTCGATCGGTGTCTTGGGCGGTTCCTGCGCGAAGGCCAGGCTGGAGAGGCAGAGCAGCGCGATGAGCACGCCGCTGGAAGAGTTGTTTGCTGCGGGCATGAGGTTCTCTCGGTCGTTGCGAATCGTGTTCCGATCATGCCACGGCGACCGGGGGCCGCCGCGAGGGCTGTCAGTTCTCGTATTGCACCGGATGAATTCTCACATCCATAAGCCGGCGCGAGTAGTTAGGCGACGGGGGCTACCAGCGCTGGTGAACGAAGGGCCTGACGTCCGTCGAGTACAGGCTGGCCAGCTCCGCCAGCAGCCTGGCGTCGAGTGGTCCTTTCGATCCGGCCGCCACGTTCTGCTCGACCTGTTCGACGCGCCGGGCTCCGGGAATCGAGCAGGTCACGGCGGGAAACGAGGCGATGTAGCGCAGCGCGAGCTCGGGCAGCGTCATGCCGGGTGGCAGCAGGGCGCGCAATTTCTCGACGACCTGAAGACCGCGCTGGTAATCGAACCCGGAAAAGGTCTCTCCCTTGTCGAACGCCGCGCCTTCGCGGTTGAAGGCGCGGTGATCTTGCGGATCGAAACGCGTCGCGCTCGTCATCTTTCCCGTCAACATGCCGGATGAAAGCGGCAGTCGCGCGAGGATGCCGACCTTGCGCTCGGTCGCGCGCGGAAACAGCAGCTCTGCGGGACGCTGGCGCAGGATGTTGAAGATCACCTGCAGCGACTGCAGCGCCGGATACTCCAGCGCCTTCAATCCTTCCTCGACGCGTTCGACGCTGGCCCCATAGAAGCGGATCTTCCCGGCCTTCACGAGGTCATCGAGCACGCCGAAAACCTCGGGCATGTAGTAGACGTCGGTGGGCGGACAGTGGAGCTGCACGAGGTCGAGCGCTTCCATTTCGAGATTCTCGAGGCAGCGCTCCACGTAGCTCGTCAGGTTCTCGCGCGTGTAGCTGGCCGCGACGTGGGGACTCGAACGGCGGCCGACCTTGGTGGCTATCCAGAACGGATCGCGCCGTTCACGGCGCAGGCGGGCGAGCAATCTCTCGCTGTGTCCATCGCCGTAGACATCCGCCGTGTCGAAGAAATTGATCCCCAGGTCGAGGGCGCGATGCAGGCAGCGCATCGCCTCCGCATCGTCCAGCTGGCCCCAGGTGCCGCCAATGGCCCATGCACCGAAACTGACGGTGGAAACCTCGAAGCCGGTTCTACCCAGCATTCTGTATTGCATGGACACGGGAACTCCGGTGACTGCGTATTCGAGACAGAGACGTCGGCGGGAAGAATATCCGTCAGCCCGATGGCGTCGCCAGTGCGGGCGGCTCCGGCTTTGCCGAGGGCGTGTGCCGAGGTCGACGCCGATGGGACTGGGGTGCCCCCGTAGCGCGTTGCGTGCGCGTCGGCACCGAGAAGGCCTGGGGGGCGCTTCGCGCGCGCGCCGAATCGCGCCGGGCCGCGCGGTAGTTCGATGCGCCACGATGGGTAGCTAGGCAGGTACCGGGCTGTCGCCGTTTGGCGAATCGGCCGTCACCGGGGCCGAAACGAGCCACGTTGTCGGACAAACGCCCGGGAAACTGGCGGCCTGGGATGACAGCGCGTGCGCCTGACTACCTGTCTAGTCAGGACGCATGAAACTCGCTACCCGCGCGCGCCGCGCACCGCCGGCGCAATCCAATAGTTGGGCTCGCCAACTGGCAATCCTCGCCTGCATTGCATCGCAGTGGATAGGCGTCGCGGGGGCGCAATCCGGCGATACGACGCCACCCACCACGCCGGGCACGCCCATCGTCACCTCGCCCAGCAGCACGCAGCTCGTCGTCGCCTGGCCGAGGTCGATGGACAACGTCGGAGTGGTCGGTTATCGGGTTTACCGCAACGGTTCCACCACGCCGCTCCTCACGCAGAGCGCGACCAACTTCGCCGACAACGGATTGTCGCCATCGACCACGTATTCGTACGTGGTGCGGGCCATCGACGCGGCCGGCAATGCATCGGCGGCATCACCCGCGGGCAGCGGCACGACGCGCGCGGGATCTTCCGCCCCCGACACGACGCCTCCCACGACGCCGGGCACGCCGGTAGCAACGGCCGTCAGCAGCACTCGGATCGATCTCTCCTGGACCGGCTCGACGGACGCGGTGGGCGTGACCGGTTACCGGATCCATCGAAATGGCGCGACCACGCCGATCGCCACCGTCACGACGACGAGTTACTCCAACACGGGCCTGGCGCCTTCAACTACCTACTCGTACACCGTGCGCGCGATCGATGCGGCGGGAAACGTGTCGAGCGCTTCGGGAGCGGGCAGTGCGCGTACCCTGTCGGCTCCGGGCGCGGATACGACCGCGCCTACGACGCCGGGAACGCCATCCGCGACGGTCGTCAGCAGCTCGCGTATCGATCTGGCCTGGGCCGCCTCGACGGACGCGGTCGGTGTCAGCGGTTACCGGATCTATCGCAATGGCTCGGGCACTGCGCTCGCGACGGTCACCGCGCCAAACTACTCGAACACCGGTCTCGCGCCTTCGACCACCTACACCTATACGGTGCGGGCCTTCGATGCGGCGGGCAACGTATCCAGCGCTTCCGGTGCGCGTAGCGCCACGACATCCGGCGGTTCGTCGGGAGGGGGCGATACGTCGCCGCCCACGACGCCGGGAACTCCACTGGTCACGGCTCCCAGCAGCACGCAACTCGTGGTTGCCTGGCCGAGATCGATGGACAACGTCGGCGTCGTCGGCTACCGCGTCTATCGCAATGGTTCGACCACGCCACTCCTCACCCAGAGCGCGACCAACTTCACCGACAGCGGGCTGGCGCCGTCGACCACCTACTCATACGTGGTGCGGGCCATCGACGCGGCCGGCAATGAATCGGCCCCTTCCAGCGCGGGTAGTGGAACCACGCGCGCAGGGTCGTCGCAGCCGCCGCCGAACGGCGGGCTCGATTCGCGCCCGTCGAACGACTCGTGTTTCGCGTGGGACAGGCCAAGTGCGGGCAGCACGATTTCTCTTTCCCGCTTCACGAACCTCTCCTTCACGGCGCCGGTCAAGATGCTGCAGGCGCCAGGCAACAATCAGCATTGGTATGTACTCGAGCAGCGCGGCATCGTGCGCCGCTTCACGGGTGCCAACCCGTCGAGCGCGGCGACGGTGCTCGACATCTCGAGCCGTGTCTTCAGGGTCTCGCAAAGTGAGGCGGGTCTGCTGGGCATGGCGTTCCACCCGAATTTCCCCACCGATCCGCGCGTGTTCCTCTACTACATCGACCCGACTCTCGTGGGGCGCCTGTCGGCGTTCACCGCGAGTGTGGATTCGAGCGGCGCCGCCACGATCAACGCGTCCTCCGAGCAGATCCTGATGTCGATCAACAAGGACCTGGATCCGAACTCGGGCCCGGGCCCGCAGGACAATCACAATGGCGGCGACATCGCGTTCGGTCCGGACGGCTACCTGTACCTGGGCACGGGGGACGGTGGCGGTGGCGGCGATCCGCAGGAGAGCGCGCAGCGCCTCACGACCTTGCTGGGCAAGATGCTGCGCATCCGCATCAACGGTCCGGGCGCCGCGTACAGCATCCCGTCGGACAATCCCTTCGCCGGCAACCCGGTGTGTCCCTCGATCGCGCGCGCGAGCGGCAATTGCCCCGAGATCTACGCCTGGGGGCTGCGTAATCCCTGGCGCTGGAGTTTCGATCGCGGCAGCGGAACCTTGTGGGTCGCGGACGTGGGGCAGGGGATGATCGAGGAGGTCAACACCATTCAGCGCGGCGGCAACTACGGGTGGGATTGCCGCGAGGGCGCGCACAACTACGAGACGGCCGGTTGTCCGTCCAGTGGTTTGATCGATCCGGTCGCGGAGTACGGGCGCACGCTCGGCGAGTCGATCACCGGCGGTTACGTGTACCGCGGATCGCAGTCGACGACCCTCACGGGCCGTTACCTGTTCGCCGATTTCATATCCGGGCGCATCTGGGCCTGGATCCCGGACCCCGCCAATCCATCGTCGCGCGCGCCGACACAGTTGCTGCAGACGTCGCTCAACATCTCATCCTTCGGCCAGGGTAACGACGGCGAGTTGTACGTCACCAACTACACCGACGGCACGCTGCACCGGATCAACTTCCAGGGAGGCGGCGGCGGCACGGCTCCCGCGCGCCTGAGCGCGACCGGCTGCGTGAACCCCGCGAATCCGGCGCAGCCGGCCGCGGGACTGATTCCCTATTCGGTCAACGCGCAATTCTGGTCCGACGGCGCGGCCAAGGACCGGTGGATGGCGTTGCCCAACAACACGACGATTGCCGTCGGCTCGAACGACGACTGGGATTTCCCGAGCGGCACCGTGCTCATGAAGAATTTCCGCATCGGGTCGCGGCTCATCGAAACACGCCTGCTGATGCGCCACCCCGACGGCGACTGGGGTGGTTTCACCTACGAATGGAACAGCCAGCAGACCGATGCGAACCTGCTGACCGGCGGCGCGTTGCGCGACATAGGCGGCGGCCAGCAATGGATCTTCCCGAACGAGGCGCAATGCCTGCAGTGCCATACCGCGGCCGCGGGTCGCACGCTGGGACTCGAGACCGCGCAGCTCAACCGCAATCACACCTATCCACAGACGGGGCGAACCGCCAACGAATTGCTGACGCTCAACGGCATCGGAATGTTCTCGCCGGCGATCACGAACCCGTCATCGCAGCCGGCCCTGACCGACCCGACGAACACGGGTGCTTCGCTCGCCAACCGCGCGCGTGCGTATCTGCACACCAACTGCGCGCAGTGCCACCGTCCGGGCGGGCCGACCGGCGTCAACCTGGACCTGCGCTACACGACGTCGCTTGCGGCGACCAACACCTGCAACGTCGCACCGCAGGGAGGCGACCTGGGTATCGGACCGAACGCCCGCCTCGTCGCACCCGGCAGCGCCGCGAATTCGGTGCTGATCCAGCGCGTGAACCGCCGCGACAGCAATGGCATGCCGCCGCTCGGTTCCCGGCAGGTCGATGCCGCGGGAGTGACCTTGCTGAGCCAGTGGGTCAACAGCCTGCCGGGTTGTTAGCCCCTGGTCACCGGCTGGCCACCGCCGGTGTCGCGCGCGGCGCACCGGGCGCGAAGGTGTCCCCGAAGTAATTGCCGTTGAACCACGGCGTCCGCCGTGCGCAGACTCCTTGCAAGGTTTTCGAGGCCCCGGGGACTATTAGGCCGATGACCCACCGCAAGGACTTCGAAGCCCTGGTCCGCGAACACGAGGCCATGATCGGCCGCATCTGCGCGAGTTACGAGCACAACCGCGAGTTGGCCCGTGATCTCGCGCAGGACGTGTTGTTCGCGGTCTGGCGCGCTCTGCCGGCGCACCGGGGGGAAAGCTCCATCAAGACCTTCGTGGCGCGTATCGCGCAGTTTCGCGCGATCTCGCACGTTGCCAGGTCCAGCCGGATGCCGGCTCACGAGTCGATAGACGAGAGTCTGCTGGACCACGTGGCGTTGCCGGACGTGCAGGTCATCGCCGCCGACGAGCGTGATCGACTGTTGGCGGCAGTCCGGCGGCTGCCGCTTACCTATCGCGAGCCCGCCGTCCTCACGCTGGAGGGATTCACGCCCGCAGAGGTCGCCGTGTCGCTCGGAATCTCGCAGGACCTCGTCGCCGTGCGGCTGAGCCGGGCGCGCGCGCTCCTGCGCAAACTACTGGGAGAACGCACCCGTGAGTCATGAATCCGCGGACTGGCAGAACCTGAAATCGGATTGGCAGGCCAGCTCGCCGCTCGAAACGATCGCCATGGGCGCGCTGCGGGGTTCGCTGCGCTGGCGCATCTGGGCATCCCGTGCCTGGTTTGCGCTGGAGGTGCTGTCGTTCCTGTTCCTTGGTCTCGTCATGTTGCTGAATCTGCTGCATGGACAGGTCGCACGAGGTGTCGGTCTCGGCGTGGTGGTGGCCTTGTGCCTGGCCGCCAGCATCTGGGCACGTCGCGGACGCCAGATCGGGAGCCTCGATTCGATCCCGGGAATGATCGAACTCACGCTGTCTCGCGCGCGCAAGTCGCTGCGCATCGTGTACGCGACTTACGCCGTGATCGGGGTGACGTTGATCGCCGCGGTCGCGGACGCGGATTGGCCGCGGGGGGACGATGATGTCTTGATCGCACGCCTGATCAAGCTGGCCGTCTGTGCGGCCGCGACGCTCGTTTATCACCTCTACGTCCGCGCGCGTGTCGGGCGTTTCGAATCCATCCGTCGTGCCTTCAAGGAGAGACAGGAATGAAGAACGCGAGTCTGATCGCACTCCTGCTGATTTCATGCGCGGCGTGCTCTGGAAACGACGCAGCCGGCAAACCGTCGGCCAACGAAGTCGCGGACCGCGCGCACGCGTACATGCAGGCGAAGGTGGACGCGGGAGAATTCAGCGGCGTCGTGCTCATCGCGCGAGGTGGCGAGCCGCTGTTCTCGCGGGCCTATGGCAAGGCCAACCATGAGTGGCAGGTTCCGAATGAGACCAGTACGCGGTTTCCCATCGCTTCGGTGACCAAGACCTTCACCGCCGCGCTGGTCCTCAAACTCGCGCAGCAAGGGCGGATTCGCACTGACGACCTCATCTGCCGGCATCTCGATCCTTGCCCGAAACACTGGCAGGCCATCAGCGTGCATCACCTGCTGACTCACACCGCGGGCATCCCGGACTACGCGCGCGCTCCTGATTTCCTGCAGAAGGTGCGACAGCACCGCACGCTTTCCGGGCTCGTCGCCGAATTCAGCGATCTTCCGCTGGAGTTCGCGCCGGGAGCCCGGTACTCGTACAGCAACTCGGGTTACATCCTGCTGGGAGTCATCCTCGAGAAGGTGGGCGGCAAGCCGTACCAACACCAGCTCGAGGAGCAGATATTCGGTCCCCTCGGAATGCGCGACAGCGGCCTGGAAACGAACTCGACCGTGATCGCGCGGCGCGCCAGCGGGTATCGTCCGGACGGCAAGGCGTTCGCGAACGCGGATTACGTCGATGCCTCGTGGCTGTTCTCGGCCGGTGCGATCTATTCGACGCTCGATGACATGCTGAAGTGGGAACGCGCTCTTCGATCGGGAGCGGTGCTGCCGCGCGCGCAGGTCGACCAGATGTGGTCGGCCAGGCACGGCGCCTATGGGTATGGATGGCAGCTTCTCGCGCCATCCCCGCAGACACACGGACGTCGCCTGGTGTTTCACGCCGGAGGCACGACCGGCTACGCGAGCGATCTGCTGATCTATCCGGATGACGACGTCACCATCATCCTGCTCGCGAACCTGCTGCCGGTGCCGCTTGCCGAGCTCAGCCGCGATCTGAGTGCGATCGCTTTCGGGCTGGCGCCGCGCAAGTGACGCGACCCGCTCGCGGGGCGCGACCCACTTACGGCGAAGGAGCCGCGCGCGGCTGGCCGGGCGCGAACGTGTCGCCGAAGTAATCGCCCTTGAACCACAGCGGCCGCTCATCCGCATCCGACAACGCGCGCGTGATGCGATAGTTGGCCTCGGCGAAACGCGCGCCGGCCTGCCAGTCGATCCGCTGCGCGATGTCGTCGCGTGGGCTGTGATAGTTGCCAGCGAGGAACTCGCCCCAGTGCTTCTCGCCACCATTGGCGGTGCCGGTGGCCAGGAAGACCGCGGGCACACCCTGCTTCACGAATTGATAGTGATCCGAGCGCGTGAAGACGCCCTGCTCGGGCCAGGGGTCGGGCGATAGTTTGATGTTCATCGGCGCCACGGCTTTCTCGACCATCGGCCCGATGGTGGAATGACCGGCGCCGAAGGCGACCACGTCCGTGAACGGATAGAGCAGCAGCGGCATGTCGAGATCGACGTTGCCGACGATCTGGCCGATGGGCACGGTGGGATGGCGCGCGTAATAGTCCGCGCCCAGCAGGCCATACTCTTCGGCCGTCGTGGCGATGAAGATCATCGAACGACGCGCCTTGTCGGGATCCAGCGCGGCGGCACGCGCCACTTCGAGCATCGTCGCGACGCCGGCGGCATTGTCGAGCGCGCCATTGTGGATGCGGTCCGCGTTCGCGTCCGGGCCGGCCACATCCTTGATGCCCAGGCCATCGAGGTGTGCCGACAGCACGGTGTACTGCTTCGACAATTCCGGGTCCGCGCCCTTCAGGATACCGATGACGTTCGGGCTCGAGACGCGCTCCCAGGTCGCGGTGGTATGCACGGCCGCGCGTGACTTCAGCTTGAAGCCGCGCGGCATGCCCTTGGGCTTGTCGGCCTCCGCCTTGATGTCGGCCAGCGTGCGCGGCGCGCCGGCGAATACCGCCTCCGCGGCCGGCCCATTCAGGACGCCCCGCGCGCGGATGCCGGCCGCTTCGTCGAAAGCCCGGCCGTCGGGCTGCACCCACGCGTAGTCCGGATCGTTGGCGTATTCGAGCACGCGTTCCCACGGGAAGGCCTTCTCGGCCTCCAGGGTCGGCACGCTCAACATGCCGATGGCCCCGCGCTTCTGCGCGACCTCGGCCTTCATGGCGCCGACGTTCGCGCCTTCCTCGCTCGGCATGCCCTTCGGAAAGCCGCGCAACACGACGACGATGGCGCCCTTGACGTCGAGACCCTTGTAGTCGTTGAGTCCGAGTAGTTTGTCCTCGAGGCCGTAACCCACGAACACCAGCGGCGCCGACACGTCGAGGTTCGGCTCGCGCGCGTGGAGGCCGACGAGCACGTTGTCGGCATGATCGAACTTGCGCTCGCCGCCCGGGCCGGTGATCTTCACCCAGCCGCGATCCGCGCCGCGCGTGGTTTTCTGGAACGTCACGCGCTGGAACCAGGTGCCGTCGCCGCCGCCCGGCTCGAGTCCGTACGAGGCCATCTGCGCCGCCACGTAGCGCGCGGCGATTTCGTGGCCGCGAGAGCCCGTGTCGCGGCCTTCGAGCAGATCGTCGGCCATGAACTCGACGTGAGCGCGGAATCGATCCGGCGAGAAGTCGGGCGATGGGGTCTGGGCATGGGCGAGAGTGACGGCGAGGAGCGCGGAAATGGCGGAAGTGATTGTTTTCATGCGTCCATGGTCCATGCGAGCCACAAACAAGTCCAGCGGCTGTCCCGTCGGTTCACCGCATGTCCGTCGCATGTCGCTGCGTTGCATCAGCGGCGGGCACGGCTCGTCGCACGACCCGGCCTCGGGCCCCGGAAGTTCCGGTAGAGTGACCGCATGAAAACGCGCACTCATCGTCATCTCGCGGGCTCTTCCCGCCGCGCGGTGTTGAAGATCGGCGCCGCGGCGTTGACGTCGCTGGCGCTCGCCGGGCAACCGCGAGCCGCGGCTAACAACAAGCTGAAGATCGGCATGATCGGCTCCGGCAACGTCGGCGGCGCGCTCGGTCGCGTCTGGGCCGGGGCGGGACATACCGTCATGTTCTCGTCGCGAGATCTCGAGCACGACAAGAAGCTCGCGGCCGGGATCGGCGCCAATGCGCGCGCCGGCACGCCGCGTGAGGCCGCGGAGTTCGGCGAGGTCGTGGTTCTGGCAGTGCCGTACGGCGCGCTGCCAGAACTCGGCAAGACGCTCGGCGATGCGATCAAGGGAAAGGTCGTCATCGATACCTGCAATCCCTTTCCGAACCGCGACGGGGAAATCGCGGATCGCGCGCGCGCGCAAGGCGCCGGCATCGTATCCGCGCAATTGCTGCCCGGCGCGCGCATCGTGCGTGCGTTCAACGCGGTCGGCGCGGCGCGCATGGGCAGCGCGCACGAGGACACGACCCGCATGGGCATGCCGATCGCGGGCGACGACAAGGAAGCCATCGAGATCGCGTCCCGTCTGATTCGCGAGATCGGCTACGAACCGGTGCTCGTGGGCGGACTGGCCATGGGGAAATTCCTGATGCCGGGTACGCCACTCAGTGGTGAGCGCTCGCCCGAGGAAGTGCGGCGGATCGCCGCCACGTTGAAGCCCTGACCGTCCGCGTCGCTTCGTCGATGGCAGGAATCCTGGCGCGCGCGACGGGCGCGCTGATCGTCGCAACGCTGTTCTCGTTCACCGGACGCTGGCTCTGGGCGGGCGAGATGCTCGTCAACTTCCGCACGCACTTCGTGTTGTGCTTCCTGCTCGCGCTGGCCGTGGCCCTCGCGATGCGACGCTGGCGTGTCGCGGGCGTCGCGGTCATCGGTCTCGCGCTCAACGCGTGGCCGATGTACGTCGCATTCTTCCCGCCCGCGCCGCAACCATTGGCGAACGCGCGGACGGTGCGCGTGGCCGCGTTCAATGTGCAGGTGACGAATGAAAACCTCTCCGACATCGCGGCCTATCTGGATTCGCTGGCGGCCGACGTCGTGGTGCTCGCCGAACTGGCGCCGACGGAGCGGGCGGAGCAGCTCGCGAAACTTCTCCCGCGGTTGCCGCACCACTACCTGGCCGAAAACGAGGGTTTGTGGGGCGTCGCGATCCTGAGCCGCTGGCCGCTGATCGCGCCGCAGTTGGCGACGCGCGACGGCGTGCGGGTTGCGGCGCGCGCCGACGTCGATCTCGGCGATCGGACTTTCCGGCTCTATGGCGCCCATCTCGTCTGGCCCGT
>JAEZCN010000162.1 GCA_023433515.1 Pseudomonadota bacterium | reverse complement strand
CGATGAGGTCGACGGGTAACGAGGTAAGTCGCGCGAGCTCCGCCGCGAATCCCCTTGCGGCGGATGTCAGCGGGCTTTCCGAGCCGTCGGCATTATAGGGCTCGCCCACGGCAAGTCGCGCGGGACGTGTTTCCTCGATCACCCGCCGCAGCGCGGCCCAGTCGGGACCGTTCGTCCCGTTGGGAATCGTCGTGCGGGGATGGGCGGTGCGAGTGAGCGTATCGCCGCTCGCGATGCCGATGCGTTTGAAGCCGAAGTCTATTCCGAGAACGATTGCCGGATTTGCGTCGAAGGGCCGTTCAGGCATGACCGGCGAACGAGGTGAGCTGTCCGGCTTCCACGCCGAGCAACCGGAGCGATGCGAGCCAGCGCTCCTCGTAGGGCAGATCGAATATCACGCTTTCATCGGCCGGCACGGACAACCAGGAATTGTCGAGCAGCTCTTTCTCGAGCTGCCCGGCTTCCCAGCCCGCGTAGCCGAGCGCGATGAACGCCTTCTCGGGACCGGTGCCCACCGCCATGGCGGCCAGCACGTCGCGCGAGGTCGTGACCTGGATCGAATCGGATATGCGATGCGTCGAGTCCCACTCTCCACCGGGACGGTGCAGCACGAAGCCGCGGTCCTGGTGCACGGGTCCGCCGCGCAGCACGGGAAGATCCGCCGCCCTGCGATCCGTGGGGTCGATCTTCATCTGCTCGAAGACCTCACTGAGCGTCATCGAGAGGGGTCGATTGAGGACGATGCCGAGCGCGCCTTTCTCACCGTGCTCGCAGATCAGCGAAACCGTCTGCGCGAAGTTCGGATCCGTCAGCGACGGCATCGCGATCAGCAGGTGATTCGACAGAGTCGTGATGCCGCCAGCCATGCGGCCGAGTCTACTGTGAATCCGCCGGTGCGGTCACTGTCCCGCGCTGTGCCCGGGCGCCGTCGAATTCCCATCCGTAGGTAAAGCGCAACAGACGGTAATTGTCGGCCAGTTCCTTCGGGAAAGGATCGAACGGGCTCGCGAGCTTCAATATGTCGACCACGGCCTGGTCGAGTTTGGCCGAACCGCTCGAGCGGACGATCTTCGCGGATTCGAGCGTACCGTCATTGAGGATCACGACCTCGACGTCGGGATTGCGCGTTCCCGGTGCACGCCAGGCGGCCTGGGGAAAATTGAGGGTGCCGAGGCGTTCGACTTTCGTGCGCCACGACACCAGGTACGGCGCGACCAGCGCCTGGCGTGTGTCGGGCGTGACCCACAATTCGTCGCGCTGCGGTCCGCGCACCTTCTGTTCCTCGTCGTCGTCGATGCCGAGCTTGTCCCGCTCGCTGTTGCCCTCGGCAAGCACCGGGACCTCGGGGCTCTCGATCAGGCTCGCCGGCGGCGCGAAATACAGGATCTCGGGCATCGGCGCGGTGGTAGTTAGCGACTGGCTGTCGGCGATCGCGAGCAGGGCGCCGGCGTCGTCCGTGAGCGCGGTGCCGTCGGCCCGGCCGTTGTTGGCCGCGCGTTCGGCGGCCGCGCGTGGCGTACGCGCGTCCGAAGGGTCGATGGTGCTGCCGGAACCGAGCTGTGTGCGCTGCGCAAGATAGGCGGCGGTCTCGTTGCTGCGGGCTTCGGGAACGTCCTCGGAGACGATCATGACCTCGAGGCCGGGGGGTGTGCCGGTCTTCGCGAGGTTCGAGCCGAATGTCACGCCGACGATGACGACGCCGTGGATGAGCGCGGCCATGAAGACCGTCGTCGTGAGGCGATCGCGCGTCGGCGGAATACCTTCGCGCAGCTGCAGCGCGCGGGACATTACCGGGCAGGCCTCGCGGCGAGCCGGCGCTCGAATGCTTCGATCACCATGGCCCCGATATTGAGCCCAAATTGGTTGTCGAGTTCACGTATTCCTGTCGGACTCGTGACGTTGATCTCGGTCACGAAGCCACCGATGACGTCGATGCCGACGAGCACCATGCCGCGATCGCGCAGCGTCGGGCCGATTTGCGCGGCGAGCCAGCGATCGCGGTCGTTCAGCTCCCGGCCTACGCCCTTCGCGCCGGCGGCCAGGTTGCCGCGATTGTCGTGCGCGGCGGGGATTCGGGCGAGAGCGTAGGGGACTGGCTCGCCGTCGATGAGCAGGACGCGCGAGTCGCCGGTCGCGGCGATTTCCGGGACGTAACGCTGCGCGATCGCGAAGCGGGCGCCGTTGTCGGTCAGCGTTTCGATGATGACGGGCAGGTTCTTGTCGCCCTTCTCGGTGACGAAGATCGACTTGCCGCCCATCCCGTCGAGCGGCTTCACGACGATCTTGCCGTGCTCGGCCGCGAACGCGGTGATGTCGGAGGCATTGCGGGTGATCAAGGTCGGGGCGCAACACTGCGGGAACCACGCGGTGTAGACCTTCTCGTTCATGTCGCGCAGGCCCTGCGGCTTGTTCGCGACGAACGCACCCTGGATCTCGGCGCGCTCCAGGATGTACGTCGAGTAGATGTATTCGGCGTCGAACGGCGGATCCTTGCGCATGAAGAGGCAGTCGAATTCGCCCAGCTTCCGGACTTCCGGCGCCCCGAGCTCGAACCATTTTTCGGCATTGGGGAAAACCTTCAGTGGTCGCCCGCGACCGAGCGCGACTCCGTCGCGCAGGAACAGGTCCGATTGCTCGAGGTAGGTGAGCTGCCAGCCACGGGCCGCCGCCGCAAGCAACATCGCAAGTGTGGAGTCCTTCGCAAATTTGATCTTCGCGATCGGGTCCATCACCACGGCAAGACTTAAGCTTTTCGGCATCGAAAACT
>JAEZCN010000156.1 GCA_023433515.1 Pseudomonadota bacterium | reverse complement strand
CGGTGGCGGTCAGCGCGCGTTCGGTGTTCGCGATCGTGATGCGGAAGTAAGGCGCGCCCGGATATCCGCCGGCGCCGGCGACCGGCGCGATGGTCCATTTCTGCTGGGCCTGCAGCATGGCCGGCGCAAGGCGCACGCCCGTGGTCGCGGGCCATGCGGCGACGTGCGCGGGTTCCTGATCTGGAATCGGCGGACCGGCCGAGGGTAACGGTGGCGGCCCTGCCGGCGGTGCGCCAGCACCCGCCGGTGGCGCGCCAGTGCCGGGAGGTGCGCCGGCGCCGGGAGGACCACCTGCGCCCGGAGGACCACCTGCGCCCGGAGGTCCGCCGCCCACGATGCCGCTGCCCGGCGGACCACCGCGACGCATGCGGAATCCACCGACCGGCGTTCCCTGCACCGCGAGCTCGAGCACCGTGCCCGTGCGCGCCGACTCGATGCTGTACGGCCCCGCGACGAGATTGTCACCGGCGACCGGCCAGCCGTCGCGCCAGAGCAGCGGGCGGATGTCGAGCACGCTGATGCCCCCCCGATCCAGATCCGCCTCGTAGTGCAACGAGAATTTTTCGACGCCATCGCCCAGGTCCAGCAGGCCGAAATGCCCCGGACCCACATGGCGACCACGCGAGCCGGCGAACAGCTTGCCGCCACCGTCGATCATGTCGATGCCCATGTTGTCCAGATAGGGCCCGGTGACCTTGCGCGAGCGGCCCATGCGGATGTTGTACGTCGAATTCGCGCCCTGGCAGCACGAACCATGTGTGACAAGCAGGTAGTACCAGCCGTCGCGGTGGATCAGGATGGCTGCCTCGGAGTTGATCGCGACGTTCACGGGTTTGCGATCGGGGAATTTCCGCTGCCCCGTCTTCGGATCGAGCTCGACCAGGCGGATGTAGCCGAAGTACGAACCATAGACCAGCCACAGTCGTCCGTCCGGATCGAGCAGCACGCCGGGATCGATCGCGTTGCTGTCTTCGATGCCGTCCGACCAGACCACCGGCCCACCGTCTTCCCACTTGTAGTCGGGCGATTCGGGATCGAGCGTCTTGCCGATGAGCAGGCCGATCGCCGACTTCGGCTGCGTGCCGGGCGCGGAGTAATAGACGAAATACTTGTCGCCGATGTGGATGACGTCGGGCGCCCAGGTGTTGTTGCCGCCCTTCGCGAGCACCTCGGGCCCGGCCTTGCCGCCGGGCACGGCGGACATCAGCGAGCCGCTGCGGCGCCACGTCCAGCCGTCATCGGACGACAGGATCGGAATGCCGTTGCCCGTGCCGTACGTGTAGAAGCGGCTCCCGTCGCGCGCGATCGTCGACGGATCGTGGATCTGGATCTCGCCATCGAGGGCGTGGGCGCTCATGGCGAAACCGGCGGTGGCGCAGAGCAGGAATTTCTTCAGCATGACCTACCTGAGTTCGAGGGTGATGACGGATTTCGCGGGCGCGACCAGCGACACCACGCCCTTGCGGACGCGGATGTCCTCGAGCACGACCGGCACGAGTGGATCGGGACGATCGAAGTCGGGCCGCGCGTCCATGGCCGCGGCCGTGATCACACGGCCGCTGGCCGCGCCGGCCGCGTGGCCCTGGAGATCGATGTCGATGCGCGCGGCGTCGCGCGGATCGATGTTCACGATGGAGAGCGTGATCTTCCCATCCGCGGTGCGCGAGGCACTCGCGCTGAGCGCCGGCACTTTCACGCCCTGGAATTCGTAGTCGCGCGCGGCGACGGCGGTCGGGAGCAGCGTGGCGCCCTGGTGATCCTTGTACAGGTCGAACACGTGGTAGGTGGGCGTGGGCAGCATCTTCTCCTGCCGCGTGAGGATCAGCGACTGCAGCACGTTGACCATCTGCGCGAGATTCGCCATGCGCACCCGCTCGGCGTGGTTGTGGAAGATGTTGAGCGTGAGCCCCGCGATGATCGCGTCGCGCAGCGTGTTCTGCTGGTAGAGGTTCGACGGGCGATGCTTGTCCGCGGCCCACCATGCGCCCCATTCGCTGAACGAGATGCCGACCTTCTTGCCGGGGTCGTGACGGTCGAGGATGGCCGAGTGACGCGCGATCATCTCGTCCGTCTTCCAGGTGCGCTCCATCGAGCGCGCCCAGTCGTTCTCGGTGAAGCCCACCGCGGGGCTCTTGTTTCCCCAGTCGTTGCCGGAGAACGTGTAGAAGTGCACCGAGATCATCCTGATCTGCTGCTGCCTGCCGATGTACGCAAGCGTGGTCGGGATGTCGGGCGGGTGGCGGTAGAGCGCGCGGCGCAGCAGCGTTTCCGTCCACTCGTAATCGTCGGAATTCGCGTCGGACGCGATCAGGACTCCGTACGGCGCGAGCACGCTCACGTACTGGCGATAGATGTCCGAGTAGAACTCGGCCGTCATGTTTCCGCCGCAACCCCAGGTCTCGTTGCCGATGCCGATGAAGGGCACCTTCCACGGCTCGGTGCGGCCGTTGCGTGCGCGCTCGGCTCCGGGACCCGACGTGGCCGGCCCCGTTATGTACTGCATCCACGCCTGCGCCTCGGCGGTCGAGCCACTGGCGACATTGACGGAGATGAAGGGTTTCGCGCCCACCTGCTCGACGAAGTCCATGAACTCGTGCGTGCCGAAGTGGTTGGACTCGGCCTCGTCGCCCCAGGCGGTGTTGACGCCGCGCGGGCGCCGATCGCGCGGGCCGATCCCATCCCGCCAGTGATAGAGCTCCGCGAAGCAGCCTCCCGGCCACCGGATCAGTGGAATCCGCACCTTGCGCAGCGCCGCGACCACGTCGTTGCGGATGCCGCGCGTGTTGGGAATGGGAGATCCGGGCCCGACCCAGATGCCTTCGTACACGCCGCGGCCGAGATGCTCGACGAACTGGCCGTAGATGTCGGGATCGATGATGGCGCCGGGCTGGTCGGCACGGATGGTGATGCGGGCGTCGGGCGCCTGCGCGAACGAATACGCGCCGCCCAAGAAAGACACCGCGGCCGCGAGGACGAGAACGCGCCTCATGGCCGGCGCGGGTAGTTAGTCAGCCGGGCGGCGCGCGCCGGGCGCATGCGAAAACGAAACTGCATGGCGCGCAGTCTAGGGCCATACTGCGCAGGTTCACCCAGGAATCGGATCAAAATGAAAAATCTGTTCGCAGCGATCATGTTTCTGACATCGGCCATGTTTCTGACATCGGCGAAGGCGGCGGCGCCGGACGACACGCCCCGCGTCGAGTTCGTGTTCGAGGAGCGCGTGACGCTCGGTCCCGTGGTCGTCATCGGCGACACGGCGATCGGTTACCGCCAGATCATTCCGATCACGGGCGGCACGGTCACGGGTCCGAAGTTCAAGGGCGTCGTGCTGCCGGGTGGCCGCGATCTGCAGCTCACGTACTCGGCCAGCCAGTGCACGCAGCTTTCGGCGGACTATTTCATCAAGTCCGAGGACGGCACCGTGGTCCACGTTTTCAACGAGGGACTGTGGTGCCCGGGAACCGAACGGGCGATCTTTCGTCCGCGACTCGAAGCGCCGAAGGGCCCGCACGAGTGGATGACGCGCGGCACGTTCGTCGCGACGCTCGAGGTCGAGCCGCCGGAGAACAACGCCGTGCGCATCCGGATCTACCAGGTGAAATGACTCAACGGCCTCCGAATTCCAGGTGCTTGCTGAAGAACGGCAGCACGTGATTCTGGAAGCGGTCGGCCACCTTGCTCGTGTGCGTGCCGGAATACTCCTCGAACGAGTTGGCGATGCCATAGCGATTCAGCTCGGCGTGCAGGCGGGCGGTATCGACGCGCAGACCGTCCTGGTCGCCGACGTCGATCGAGATCGCCGCGTAGCGCCTGAGATTTCCGACGTACTGGTCGATGAACGCCAGCGGCGCGTTCGCCGTCCAGCGCGCGATCACGTCGGGCCGCACCACGCCGTCTTTCGTCGGCAGGTCGACGTAGAAGGGCGGATTCTGCGGATTCGGCGACCAGGCCGACGCGGTCGCAAACGTGGCGCGCGCGAAGAAGGGCAGCCCTTCGAAATCCGCCTCCGAACGGATGGCCTCGAGTTTCTTCGAGAACTCCGCGTCCGCCGGCGGCGGCCGCGATGACAGGCAGCACGGGCTCATGATGTAGAGGCTGCCGAACACGTCGGCGTGTTTCATGCCGATGCGGGTGGCGCCGTATCCACCCATCGAGTGGCCCACCAGGCCGCGGCTTTCACGCGCGGGCAGCGTCCGGTATTTCGAATCGATGAACGCGACGACGTCGCGCGCGATGAAATTCTCGAAATCGCCGGTCGTCGCCGAGCTCGAATAGAACGATCCCATGTGGACCGTCTTCGTGTCCGGCAACACGACGATCATTTCCCTCGCGCCCTGCGCGAACGCGTTTTCGATGGTCCGGGGCACGTGGATCTCGCCGCTCCACTGGTCGGCGCCGATGAAGAATCCGTGCAGCGCGTAAACGACGGGATAACGGCGCTTCTTGTCCTTCGCGTATCCGGGCGGAAGATAGACCAGGAGATCACGCTCGACCGCGTTGCCTTCGAGATTTCCCTCGAGGTGGCGACCGTGGATCTTGACCCTCTCGACCGTCACGGGTTGCGCGCCCGCGACGGCGGGCGGCGCTTCGGTCGCGACCTGCGCGTGGGTCAGGGTTCCGAAGAGACAAGACAGGACAAGGGCGCGCCCAAGCGCCCGCGGAATCAACGACATGAATTCCCCCTCCGGTCGGTTTGGCGATCAACTTCGTGCGCGCCGGCCGCCATGTCAAGTTGGTTTCACTATCGCAACTGATTTTTATTGGAGCGAATCCGCAACATAACAAAACCCGTATTACGTTTTGCCACCATCCGTATCGGTAGCGTTAACGGTGATGTCTTTGTCTTGACAGGGAGTCACCGAGACAAAGAGCCTTGCAAACATAAGAAATACGAAGAATTGATTAGTTAGACATTTCAAAATGGGAGGGGAGAAAATGAAGATCGGCAAGAAACGTCTCAAGCGGGCGTCGCAGGCGGCGCTCATTTCCGCAACTTCGATCATGAGCGTCAGCGCGCTGGCCCAGACAGCCGACGCGCCGACGACCGCAGGTCCGAACCGTGCGGCGCCGGAGGTCCTCGACGAGGAAATCGTCGTCACCGGCACCAGCATCAAGGGCGTCGCGCCCGTGGGATCGAATCTCGTATCCGTCGGGCAGGTCGACCTGGAGAAATCCCAGGCCATCAACCTGTCCGCGCTGGTCAACACGATCCCGTCCATCACGACCAACGGCTCGCTCGCGCAGGGCGAGAACCTGTGGTCGTTCTACTCGCCGCAGATCCACCAGCTCGGTGGCTCGTCCTCGAACACGACGCTCGTGGTCATCGACGGCATGCGCATGCCGGGCGGCGGCGCGCAGTTCAACCAGACCGACCCGAACATCATCCCGACCTCGGCGATGCAGCGCATCGACGTGCTCGCGGACGGCGCATCCTCGGTGTACGGCTCCGACGCCGTGGCCGGTGTCGTCAACTTCATCACGCGGCGCACCTACGACGGTGCCTCGGTCAACACGTCCTACGGCTTCGCCGACAGCTACGACAACTGGGACATCGACGGCATCTGGGGCACGACCTGGGAAACGGGTGGCGTCTACGTCGCCGGCCAGTACAGCTACCAGTCGCAGCTCTGGGTGAAGGACCGCGACTGGGCGAGCCGGGGTGACTATCGCCCGTATGGCGGCTCGAACACCCAAAGCTTCACCTGCGATCCGGCGTCGATCCGGGTGACTGGCGTCAACAGCGGGACCGCGCCGGGGAGCGGCCAGGTCTTCCTGGGCCCCGACGCCACGACGTCGGTCGCGAACAACGCGGCGCTCAACGCGCCGTGCAACCTGTCGCTCTACAACTCGTTCATCCCGTCGCAGTACCGCGCCAACGGCATCATCCGCGTGGTGAACGACTTCACCGACAAGCTCTCGGTGTCGGCGTCGTTGAACTACAACCGCAACCAGACGCACGCCGACTCCGGTCCCGGCCAGCTCAACAACGCGACCGTGTACGGTACGGGTGCGGGCGCGGCGGGTCAGCAGAATCCGTTCTTCACCTCGCCGGCCGGTGCGCCCGATTCGAACACGCAGCTCATCAACTGGCTCGCGACGCGCGAGGACGGCGACTACGGCTTCACCGAATCGCAGCAGGACGTGGTCTACGCGAACGTGGTCCTCGATTATCAGATCAGCGACAGCTGGTCGCTGACCGTCGCGGACTCGATCGGCTGGAACCGTTCGTCGCTCGACGGCTTCAAGCAGTTCTGCGGGCCCTGCGCGATGCTGGCTCTGAACGGCACGACCCAGACGAGTGGCAGCACGACGGCGAGCAGCATCCCGGGCCAGAACGTCGTGGTGCTGCAGCTTCCGCTGAACGCGAACAACGCGCTCGACGTGTGGAATCCGCTCGGCTCGAACCGCACCAACCCGCTGGTGCTCGATTCGCTCTACACGAACAACACGCAGAACAACAACTACAACACCTTCAACCAGCTGCGCGCGGTCGTGCAGGGCGACCTGTTCAACCTGCCCGCCGGTGCGGTGAAGATCGCGTTCGGCGCCGAGCACATGTGGCAGGAGCAGCAGTTCAAGCTGAGCGGCGGCAACAACACGGGTCCGACGACGACGGGCTCGGGTTACCGCGTGTTCAACTACGACCGCGACATCGTGTCGGCCTTCGCCGAGGCGGTGGTTCCGATCGTCTCGCCCGAGTGGGACATCCCGGGCCTGAACAAGATCGATCTGAGCCTCGCTGTTCGCTACGACGACTTCTCGGACGTCGGTGACACGACCAACCCGAAGTACGGCATCAACTGGAACATCACGGAAGGGATCCGCGTTCGCGCGAACTACGCCGAGTCGTTCGTCGCGCCGCCGATCGCGGTGATGGGTGACCCGGCGCAGGGTTACCTGTACGCCTCGGGCAGCGTGGGCGGCACCGGCACGGTGAACGTGCCCGTGGCGCACTATCCGGAAGTCGTGAACGTGCCGGGCGCGGTGGTGGCCAACACCAACACGCCCTGCAGCGCGAGCTCCGAGGTCTGCACCATTGGTCAGAACGGCACCGCGCTGCGTCGCCAGCTCGGCGGCGCGTTCTCGGGGATGGGTCCGCAGTTTGGTGAGAGCTGGTCGGTCGGCGTGGATATCGCGCCGGTCGCCTGGGAAGCCTTCCGGGCCTCCTTCACGTTCTTCCACAACGACTTCATCGGTGGTGTGAACTCGCCGTCGCCCGCGTCCATCACGGCGAGCGGTTCGCCGCTGCTGCAGATCTGCCCGACGGGCTGCACGCAGGATCAGATCCTGGCGTTCGCGAACGTGGCCAACGGCGCGTTCCTCTCCGGGTCGATTCCGACGAACGTGTACTACATGATCGACCAGAGCGCGCGTAACTGGCTGAACCTGTCCATCGAAGGCATCGACGGCCAGATCGACTACGGCTTCAGCATGGGTGACTCGCTGCGTGCCCGCGTGGGTGCGAGCGGCTCGTACTTCACGAAGTACGATCAGAACTTCGGCAATACCCCGACGTTCTCGGTGCTCAACACCTCGGGCTTCAACGGCGTCTTCCCGTCGATCAAGTTCAAGGCGCGCGCGTGGGCCGGTGTCGAGACCGCGAAGTTCTCCGCGGACCTGTTCTGGAATCACACCGGAAGCTACCGGAACTGGGGCGGATCGACGATCACCCCGCTCACCCGCGACGCCAATGGCAATCCCAACGGAGGCGGCGACATCGTCGATGCGACCAACACGTTCGATATTCACCTCGGCTACAACCTGAGCGAGGGTGGATTCTTCAAGGGCGTGGGCTTCGCGCTCGACATCAAGAACGTCACCGACGAGGACCCGTCGTTCTTCAACGGCAACCAGGGTGGCTTCATGGGCGGCGCGTGGGGTTACGACAACTACAACGCGAACCCGCTCGGCAGGCTGGTCACGTTGGCCGTGCGGATGGACTTCTGATCGGAGCCTTGAAGCAGATCGTAATCATCGGGGGCGGGGCGGCCGGCTGGATGACGGCCGCCGCGCTCTCGAGACTCCTGCGACCGCGGGACGTTTCGCTGACGCTGGTGGAGTCCGACGAGATCGGAATCATCGGCGTCGGCGAAGCGACGATCCCCGACATGCTGCAGTTCAATCTCTTCCTCGGGATTCCCGAGGCGGAGTTGATGCGAGCAACCCAGGCGACGTTCAAGCTCGGCATCGAGTTCGTCGACTGGTCGCACAAGGGTGCGCGTTATTTCCATCCTTTCGGATTCCACGGCATCGACATCGATGGCCTGGATTTTCATCAGTACTGGCTGCGCTGCCGCACCAAGGGACACGAGCATGGCATCGGCGACTACTGCCTGACCGAGATCGCCGCGCGGCACGGCAAGTTCGGCTTTCCCGACATGCGGGTTGCGGGCGCTCCGGCCAGCTACCTGCGCTACGCCTATCACTTCGATGCGTCACTCTATGCGGCCTTCCTGCGCAGCTACGCCGAGAAGCGCGGCGTCCGGCGCGTCGAAGGCAAGGTGAGCGAAGTCATGCGCCACCCGGAGTCGGGCGACATCTCGGGCGTGAAGCTGGCGAACGGTCAAACGGTGAGCGGCGACTTCTTCTTCGATTGCACCGGCTTTCGTTCGCTGCTGCTCGACAAGACGCTCGGTGTGCCGTGGGTCGACTGGCGTCATTGGTTGCCCTGCGATTCGGCGCTCGCGGTCGCCTGCCGTCACGACGGCCCGCCGGCGCCGTATACGCGCTCCACCGCGCGCACGGCCGGGTGGCAGTGGAAGATCCCCACGCAGCGCCGGACCGGCAACGGGCACATCTGGTGCAGCGAATTCATGGGGCAGGACGAGGCCACGAGCATTCTCGTGGACAATCTCGACGGCGAGATCCTCGGCACGCCGCGACTCATCAAGTTCGCGACGGGTCATCGCCAGAAGTTCTGGGAGAAGAACTGCGTCGCGATCGGCCTGTCTTCGGGCTTCCTCGAGCCGCTCGAGTCCACTTCGCTGTATCTCATCCGCCAGGGCATCAGCCGATTCATCGCGCTGTTCCCCGACGCGTCGATACCGCCAGTCTTCCGCGACGAATACAACCGCTGGATGCAGCGGGACTTCGAGCAGGTGCGCGACCTGCTGATCTTCCACTACTACTTCAACCAGCGCGAAGAGCCGTTCTGGCGGCACTGCCGGAACATGACCATCCCCGAGACGCTGCGCCGCAGGCTCACGCTGTTCGCCGAGGGCGGACGGTTCCTGCGCAACGAAGGCGAACTTTTTCCGAACGCGAGCTGGGTCGCGGTGATGCTCGGGCAGGGCGTCGTCCCGCGCGCGATCGATCCGGTGGTGACCACGATTCCGGTCGCCGAGATCGAGCCGAAGCTCGCGGCGCTGCGCCGCGCGATGAACGAATACGTCGATGGGCTGCCGACCCACGAAGCGGCCCTCCGCGATTACTGCGCATCCGAGTCGTTCGAAAGTGACCGTTCGGCATTCTCGCTGTCGAACCGGGTCACGCCCGAGGCTGCCGTGTCGGTCCCTTCTCCGCGCGGCAGTCTCGTTTCCTGATCCATTCGTTCCCGAGGAGCTTCCATGAAGAGAATCCTGTGTTTGGCCGTCCTGATCACCGGCGTGTGCGGCGCGCAGGAGCCGGGCGATTTCAAGCCCGCGGAAAGCAACGTGATGAACGCGCAGTATCCGCGCGTCGACTCCGCGGGCCGCGTGCAACTGCGCATCAAGGCGCCCGACGCCAACAAGGTGAAGCTCAATTTCTGGAGCGGCCCCAAGGTCGACATGCAGAAGCAGGAAGACGGGTTCTGGACTTACACCACCGAGCCCATGGTGCCGGGCCTGCACTACTACGTGTTGAACGTCGACGGCGTCGACGCGAGCGATCCGGGCAGCACCGCCTACTTCGGCGGCAGCCGCTACGTGAGCGCCGTCGAGGTGCCGGAGCCCGGATCGACTTACTACTCGATCCAGGACGTTCCGCAGGGACAGGTGCGCGACGTCTGGTATCGATCCGGCGTGACCGGCACGTGGCGCCACGCGATGGTCTACCTGCCGCCGGACTACGAGTCGCAACCGAAGAAGCGTTACCCGGTGCTCTATCTACAGCACGGCGGCGGCGAGGACGAAACCGGCTGGATCCGCCAGGGGCGCGCCAATTTCATCCTCGACAACCTGATCGCGGCGGGACAGGCGAAGCCGATGATCGTCGTCATGGCGAACGGGTACCCGCGCCGCGCCGGCGCCACGCCTCCCAATTTCACGCCGGGCAGTCCGGGGGCCGCCCAGGCCTTCAACGACATGGCGAAGACGTTCGAGGACGAGGTGACCCAGGCGCTGATCCCCTTCGTCGACAAGACCTATCGCACGATCGCCGACCGCGATCATCGTGCGATGGCGGGTCTGTCGATGGGCGGCTTCCAGACCTTCCACGTCACGCTGAACAATCTCGACCTGTTCTCGCACATCGGCGGATTCAGCGGCGCGGCGGGATTGCTCCAGGACCGCAAGCCCGATCTGAAAACCGACTTCAACGGTGTGTTCGCGGATCCGGCCGCGTTCGCGAAGAAGGTCCACGTGATGTACATCGGCGTCGGCACGGCCGAGGCCGAGCGGTTCACGAAGCTCATCCGCGAGCTGCATGCCGCGCTCGAAGAGGGCGGCATCAAACACGTCTACTGGGAATCTCCGGGCACCGACCACGAGTGGCAGACCTGGAGACGCAATCTCAAGGACTTCGCTTCGCGGATCTTCCGCAGGTAGACAGGCACGGCTCGCCGGCTATTGCAGCCATCCCAGGCCGTGCGATACCTGGCGAGCCGTTTCCTCGAGCATTCGCCGCGACTGCTCGACGGTGGTGGGCAGCGAGCCGTCGAGCACGTGTAGATAGGGTACGGTGAGCGCGGCGACCACCTTGCCGTCGAAACCGCGGATTGGATACGAGATGTCGGTTACGCCGGCCGTCACCGGGCTGCGCTGCAGGTCGTACCCGCGTTTCCTGACACGCTCCAGGGTTCGCACCAGGCTCGCGCGCGACATTCCGCGCGGCCGGGGCAGGGTCCGCAAGACCAGATCGAGCTCCTCGGAATTCGTGTGCGCGAGCAGCACGTGCCCAGAGCAGCTCGTGGCGAGGCTGATCACCGCGCCCATGCGCACCGAAAGATTGGCGTGCCGCTTCGGATTTTCCTGGCGCAGGATCACGAGTCCCTGGTCCCCGGAACGGACCACCATGTGGCAGGACTGGTCGATGTTGTTCGCCAGGTTGTTCATCAGCGGCGAGGCGGCCTGCGCCAACGCCTGCGCCGGCGTGCCCCGGTGCGCGAGCTTCAGGACCTGATAGGTCACGCTGTAACGCGAACTCGCGGGATCCTTCTGCAGCCAGCGCCGGTTCTCCATCACGACGATGATGCGGAACAGCTCGCTCATGCGCCGCTTCAGGCACAGCGCGATCTCCGAGACGGTGAGTCCGGTTTCGGCCTCGGCCAGCAGCTCGATGATGTCCATCCCCTTTTCCAGGGCAGGGGCGGAGTATCCGCGCGAGGCGGGCCTGGAATTCCGGGAGGTTGTTTGGCGAGGCATGCGCGCCGAGATTACCTGCGCGCGCGCCTGCCGTCATGCGCTGGTCATGCCCCAGTCATGCGCTAGCTAGCCTCCGGGAGGCGGAGTTCCCGTCGACGGCGTATCCGGCGGAGGCATGGTGGAATCGGGCGTGGTCGGCGACGTATCGGCCGGCGGCGGCATTTCGGAGGGCGGTGGCGCCGTATCAGGTGTCGTGGTCGTATCGGGCGAGGTCGCCGGCTCGTTCGTCGTGCCTGGGGTGTTTTCGTGCCTGCCGCAGGCGGCCATCAGCACGATGACGCCGCACAGGGGAACCAGGATTTTCACGTTCATGCGGTGCTCCGGGAAATGAAGGCAACCGGCCGCACCGTACGCGGCAGTACCCGGCCGGGCAGTCAGTGCCGCGCGGGCCTGGGACGTGCCGATGTCCTATCCAGCCTAGTGAAGCGCCTACAATGGGGCCGGAGCGGGCGTTGCAACTTCGTGAACCTCGCGGCACGGCTTTCAAATTTCCGCGGTGGATTGCCCGTGCGGCCACTCGGATACCGGAAAGGCGCTGAAGATGCGTGGCACGCCACTTGCCTCTCCTCGAGTGACACTTCAGTCATCAAGAGGACGGATCATGACGAAAGCATCCAGCTCATTCGCCGCCGGTGTGGCCGCCTTAGTGCTTCCCTTCGCAGCCGCCATCGCGCAGACCCCGCCCCCGGAGCAGGGCTCGCCGCAGCAGGGCGCAGCCTCGTTCGAATCGCTCGATACGAACAGCGATGGCCGCATCTCCAAGACGGAGGCCGAGGCCAACGCGAACGTGAAGTCACAGTTCTCGAGTTACGACCTCAACGGAGACGGTTACATCGAACGCTCCGAGGTCGACCGGGCCAACCAGAGCCAGCAGTCGGAGACGCCGCAACAGTAATCTCCGCGGGAGACTCGCATGGACGCCAAAGCCAAACTTTTCGGGCACCCGGTGCACCAGATGCTCGTCGTGTTCCCACTGGGGCTGCTCGCCACGGGCGTGATCTTCGACCTCGTCCACATCGGAACGGACAACGTGATGTTCGCGTATGTCGCGTACTGGATGATGGTGGCGGGCATCGTCGGCGGCCTGCTCGCGGCGCCTTTCGGCTTCGCGGACTGGCTGAAGATCCCGCGCGACACGCGGGCCCGGCGCATCGGCGCCGTACACGGTCTCGGCAACCTCGTCATAGTCGTGCTGTTCGTCGCCAGCGTCTGGCAGCGGGCGGACAACGAGATGATTCCGACGACGGGCGCGTACGTGTGTGCGTTCGTGGGCGCGTTCATGGCGCTGTTCACCGCCTGGCTTGGCGGCGAGCTGGTGGACCGGCTCGGCGTCGGCGTGCACGACGGCGCCAATCTGGATGCCCCGAGCTCGCTGCGGTCGCGGCACGTCGGGGCGCATCGAGGTCCCTGAAAATCGACCCGACCAGGGGCAACAAGGCGATGAGTGCGGCGCCCCCGCGGGTCGAGCGGGCGCCGCGTTCATCGAGACCAGTCCGAACCCGCGGCGCTGATACCGGAGTGACGTGGGCGGGCGTAGTCTCCGGGCAAGACTCCCGGAGGCCGCCGTGCGACCGCTGTACGAAACCGCCAACCATCCGGACGACCTGGTCGACTACAACCTGTTCACTTCGAACGCCGCGCTCGTCGATGCGCTGCAACGCGAGGGAGCGGCTTCCGCGCACGACCGGCTCGCGCGGCTCGGCGAGCGGCTCGGCACGCGCGCGATGTTCGGGCTCGGCGACGCCGCGAACCGCAATCCGCCGGTACTGAAAATCTTCGATCGTTTCGGAGCGCGGCGCGACGAGGTCGAGTTCCATCCCGCGTGGCACGAACTCATGAATGCGCTGGTGGCGGAAGGGTTGCACACCTCTCCCTGGGCGGCGCCGCGGCCCGGCGCCCACGTGGAGCGCGCCGCTGCCTATCTACTGTGGGGCGAGATCGAAAACGGCACGCAATGCCCGGCGACCATGACCTACGGCGCCGTGCCGGCGCTCGCGCGCCAGCCGCACGACTTCGCCGACTGGATGCCGCCGCTGCTGTCCCGCGAATACGACGAGCGGCTCGTGCCCATCACGCGCAAGCGCGGCGCGCTGATCGGCATGGGCATGACGGAGAAGCAGGGCGGCTCCGACGTGCGCTCGAACTCGACGCGCGCGGTGGCCGCCGGAACGCCCGGGCCCGGGCGCGAGTACCGCATCACGGGCCACAAGTGGTTCTTCTCCGCGCCCATGTGCGACGCCTTCCTCGTCACCGCGCAGACCCAGGGCGGGGTCTCGTGTTTCTTCGTGCCGCGCGTCCTGCCGGACGGCACGCGCAACGCACTCTATCTACAACGGCTCAAGGACAAGCTCGGCAATCGTTCGAATGCCTCGAGCGAGGTCGAATTCGACGAAACGTACGGCCTGCTGGTGGGCGAGGAGGGTCGCGGCATCCCGAGGATCCTCGAGATGGGCGTGTACACGCGCTTCGATTGCGCGACGGGCGCGGCCGGCATCATGCACCAGTGCGTCGCGCAGGCCATTCACCATGCGCGCCACCGCTCGGCCTTCGGCAAGCTGCTCGCCGATCAGCCGCTCATGCGCAACGTGCTCGCGGACCTGTCGCTCGAATGCGAGGCGGCGACTGCGTTCGCGCTGCGCCTGGCGCGGGCGTTCGACGCCCGGAACGACGAGGCGGAATCCGCGCTGCGCCGCGTGCTCACACCGGTCGCCAAATACTGGCTCTGCAAGCGCGCCCCCGCGGTCGGCGTCGAGGCGATGGAGGTACTGGGCGGCAATGGCTATATAGAGGAGGGGCCGATCGCGCGGCGCTTCCGCGAATTGCCGCTGAACGGCATCTGGGAAGGCTCGGGCAACATCATGTGCCTGGACGTTCTGCGCGCGTTGTCGCGAGAGGCGCGCACGCTCGATGCGCTCGCGGCTTTGCTGCAGGAGAACGACGCGCACGATGCGCGCTTCAGGAGTTACGTCGCGAAATTGCTCGACGAACTGCGGGCGGGTCCGGCTGAAGAGCAGGCACGCGCACTGGTGGAACGGATTGCGCTCGCCGCGCAGGCGGCCATCCTGCTGCGCGGCGGTTCGCCCATGGTCGCCGGGAGTTTCATCGCGTCGAGGATCACGGCGAGCCCGCCCGCGGCGTTCGGTGTGCTGCCGGCGGGACTCGATCATGCCGCGCTGATCGCTCGTTCGCTCGCGCTCCGGTCCTGAGGCGGATCTGCTATTTGTCGAGCGTCTTCGCGAGGAAGGTTTCGATCTCCTGCAGCATCCGCGTGCGTGTCGACGCCGACGACAGCCAGTGATCGTCGCCGCCGAGCTCGATGTATCGCACGTCGCGGCCAGCGCGCTGCAGCTTGGCGTTCATGCGGCGCGACTGTTCCACGGGAACGACGGTGTCCTCGACTCCATGGAGCATCAGGATCGGGATGCGCGCATCTTCGGCGTGTCGCAGTGGCGAGACCTTGCGCAGGTGATCCATGTCGTCCGCGCCCATCGATGTGCGCCACCATTCACCCGCCCTGCTCGTGCGTCCGGCATCCTTGAGGAGTTCTTCGGGATCACTCAAACCATTCACGCTCACCGCGCAGGCGTATTTGTCGGGAGTCAGTGTCGCGCCCGCGAGCGCCGCGTAGCCGCCGTAGGACGCGCCCATGATGCAGATGCGCTTGCCATCGGCATAGCCGCCTTTCACGAGCGCGGCGGCGCCGTCCTCGACGTCGGTCTGCATCACGCCGTCGCCCCAGCCCTTGCGGCCGGCATCGAACCACTCGTAGCCGTAACCCGTCGAGCCACGGAAATTGGGTTGCAGCACCGCGTAGCCGCGCGAGGCCAGGAAACTCGCCCACCAGTCGAACGTGAAGTTGTCGCGCGCATGCGGTCCACCGTGCACGAGCAGTACCAGCGGCAGGTTCTTCGGCTCGACATCCGCGGGAAGCGTGAGGTAGGCCGGGACGAGCTTGCCGTCGCGGGCACGGTACTTGATCGCCTGCCGTTCGCCGAAATGTTCAGGCGCGGTCAGCTGCGGATAGAGTTTGCCGACCAGCCGCAGTTTCTTCGTCGGCGCATCGTAGATGTAGTAAGCCCCCGCGTCGCCGGCCTTCTCGCCGAACAACAACACGCGTGTGCGATCGCGCGACCAGGAGGCCATGGTCACGTAACCGCTGTCGAACAGCGGCTGCACTTCGGCGTAGATCTTGGCGAGCTCCGCGTCGAAGTAGTGGCGCCTCGGCAGATCCTCGGTCCAGCCGACTCCGACGACGCGGCGCCGCCAGGGATCGCCGATCGGACCGACGTCGCTGCCCTCGGTGGCCGGCATGCCTTCCACGGGAGTGGACTTGCCGGTCTTGCGATCGATGGCGAGCAACACGTCGCGCCTGCCGTCTTCGTGCGGATCGACTGCCGCGATACGGCCGTCGTCGAACAGGCCGTACATCGTGAGCGGCATTCCCATCTCCGAGACCTGCTCGAGGATCATGCGATCCTTGCCATTCTCGTAGTCGAACAGCCGCCAGCGGTTCGTGTCGTCGTTGATGTCGAGGCGCGCGATGGTCCTGCCGGCTTCGTCGAGCAGGAAGCCGCGCGTCTGCGGATTGGCCGAATCGACCGCGACCGCGGTGCCGGTGTCGAGGTTGACGCGATACACCGCGAGCTTGGGCAGGCTGTTCATCGTGCCGAGACCGCCCCAGGCGATCATGCGACCGAAACCGGGATCGCCTTCGATAGGCGCATGCAGGTTGGTCAGCGACGAGTTGCCGCGGTTTCCCGATCCCTGCATCAACAGCGTGGTCTCGCCGCTTTCGAGCGACAGGACTCCCGTGCGGAAGAATTCGACGCGCGGTCCGCGCCACAGGATTGGCATGCCGGGCGGCAATGTGTCCCGCGCGTGGCCCGAGCCGCTGATGAAGTAGTAAGTCCGCAGGTCGTCAGCCCAACCGACGCCGCGCAGGTTGTTCCTGGGCGGCGGCGCGAGCGTGCGCTCCACCTTGCCGCTGTCGATATCGATGACGCTGAGCCCGGTCAGCTCGCGATCGGGTTCGGAAGCGCGATATTCGTAACCCACCACCAGGGCGACGCGTTTGCCATCGGGCGAAATGTCCGCATCGCCGATGGCGGGCAGGCGGCCGTAAGCCTCGGCCGGTGGTGGGGTCGCGGACTGCGCGGTGAGCGCGCAGGTGATCGCCAGGCCAATACCCGCGCAAAGTATCCGTATGCGCATGATCGCTCCCCCTGTCTGAATCCCTCTTGTTGGAGATAGTAGCGCTCCGGGGGACTAAGATAGCGGCGCAATCGCCCAAAGGAGTCCGCACATGGTTCGCTTTGCCCTGACTACTGCCCTGACCGCCCTGATGTTCGTGGGATGTGCGAAGCAGCCCGCCGAAGAAGTCGCGCCCGCCGGTTCCGCGGAGGTCGCCCCAGGGAAGGCCGCCCAGTCGACGAGTGCGAATGCCTTCGCCTTCAGCATCGGCGATCTATCCGCCTACGCGCTGCGGGACGGCTACTTCGAGTTCCCCAACGATCTCGGGATCTTCGGCCTGGGCCGGACGCAGGAAGAAGTCGACGCGGTGCTCGCGGCCGAGGGCCTGCCTACCGACAAACTGATGCTGAGCGTGCAGCCGCTGCTGGTGAAAGCGGCGGATCGCGTGCTGTTGTTCGACACGGGTCCGGCTGGCCTGTTCGGTCCGACCAGCGGTCACGTGTCGAAGGCATTCGCCGAGGCGGGAATCGATCCGCAAGCCGTCACCGACCTCTTCATCTCGCATTCACACGGCGACCACGCGGGCGGTCTCGTGAACGCCGAGGGCAAGCTCGTGTACCCGAATGCGACGATCCACCTCGCCGGTCCCGAGTGGGAATTCATGTCCGCGAACGACCAGTACAAGCCGTGGCTTGCCACGCTGACGCCCAAAGTGAATGCCTTCGCGCCGGGCGCCGAGCTCGTGCCGGGCGTGGTGAGAGCGGTCGAGATCGAGGGCCACACGCCGGGGCACTCGGGCTACCGCATCACCTCGGGAGCGGACTCTCTTCTTTATGTCGGCGACACCGTGCATCACTACGTGATCTCGGTGCAGAGGCCGGATTGGTCCATGGGTTTCGACGGCGACCAGGCACGGGGCGCGCAGAGCCGCGCCGCGCTGATTGGCGACATGGAAGCCAGCGGGCAGCGGATCTACTCCGTGCACTTCCCGTTCCCGGGCATCGGCAAGTTCGCGAAGCGCGGGGACGGGTACGCGTGGGTCGCGGAGTAGCTGGTCAGCCTGCCGGCTTGAGCTTTTGCGTGAAGCGGAACTCCATCTCGCATGGAGCTCCGTGACACATCGCGGGCTTGTACTTCGTCGACATCAATGCCTGCCTGGCGACTTCCGTCATCTTCGCGTTGCTCACGGCGCCGTGATTCTCGGCCTTCTTCGGAACGCCGTCGGGGCCCACGGTGACGGTCATGTCCAGTTCACCCTCCGCCTGGTGCTGGCGCTGCGCGAGCCTGATCGTGGTGAAGATGGACTTGAGTCCCTTCTCCGGAAACGGCGGTTCATCGCCCGGGGCGAGCGACGAGTACATCGCGTGCAGGTACGCGCGCTGATCTTCCGTGAGCTTCCCGTACGTCCTGTTCAGCGGAATCTCGGACTCCCACTTGATGTCGCCCGTCGGGCGGCCCTGCTTGAGAATCGTGCCCGTCGAAGACGTCGCATGATTCGTGTAGCGCGTCGGCGCGGACGTGGAAATCTGCGCGTGCGCCGTGGAATAGAGGAGCGCGGAAATCGCGAGACAGAAACAGGCTTTGTAGTTCATGTCGAAACTTCAGCATGCTGCACTGCGGTTGGTCAATTCAGGGAAAGTAGGATCATGCCCAGCTCTTGAACGCGAACGCACCATTCGTCAGGAGATATCCCGCGACGAGCTGATGCACGACGGCAAACGCAAGCGCGTACCAATAAGGAAAATTCCGGCGTTCGCGCGAGACGTAAAGCTGGATCACGGTCCAGAAGGCGGCGAACGGATACGCAAGCGACAGCAGGAACAGTGCGACGGACAGTGGCGAAATCGAGCCGAGTTGATCGAGGAAAGCACCCGACAACGCCAGCAGGATCAGGAATCCGAACAACACCGCACTGGCGATGAGCGGGGCGAGCCGCAGCCACAACCTGTGGTCGTCGGTCTTCGGCTGCTTGCGATACCGCCTGGAACACCAGACGAGGAACATCACGAAGCCGGCGAGCGTCATGACGACCAGCAGGCCGATGACGACGAAGCGGCCGAACACGACCCAGGTCGGAATGCGTACGAAGAGATCGCTGTTGACCTGCACCGCGGGCCCGTCGAGCGGATCCACGACTTGCGCGATGGCGGGGAGGCCGTGCCACGCGTCGATGAGGACCGAGTCGCCGCCCGCGCGATCGCTGCTGATCCAGCCGCCGAGGAGCGGCGAACGATGCAGGAACTGGTCGTCGTGCGTGATCTTCAGCACGGAGAACGGCCCAGTCAGGAAGCGCAACGCGTGTTGTCGAAGATTGACGGCCTGGTAGTGCCCGTCGAGCGCCTTGAACGACTCGGGCAGCGCGGCGATCTCCGGCGTCGCCTGCGCGCGATCCTTGAGTAGATAGGCGCGCAGGAGCTCCGATACCTGTCCGAGAGCCGCGCCGTTGCCGCTGTTGAGCATGACGACGTAACCCTGGCCGAGTTCGTCCGAATACGCGAGCTCGGAAAGTCCGCCGATTACTCCGCCGTTGTGGCCGTGGAACGCGGCGTTGCTGGCGCGGAAGCCGCTCGAGTAGTTGGCAAGTCCGTATCCACTCCTGATTCCGGCGGCCGCGCCCAGGGTCGTCGCGGGTGTCTCCATGCGATCGATCGAGGCCGGCGAGACGATCGCGGTGCCCGCCACCGAGCCGCGCCGCAGGAAGAAGTGCACGAGCCGCGCCATGTCGCGCGCCGAAGAATTGACCGATCCGGCCGGACGATAGAGCAGGCCCCAGTACGGCTGCGCGGCAATGCCCTGGTAGAGCGTCGCGCCCCGTTCGTCGTACAGAGCCGTCTTGAAGTAGCTGGTGGACGGCATGTCCAGTGGTGTGAAGAACGATTCGGCGATGTAGTCCTCGTAACGCTTTCCCGTCACCGTCTCGACGATATAGGCCGCGACGGCCGCGCCGGAGTTGCAGTAGGCGTGTCGAGTTCCCGGCGGCCAGCGCGATGTGCGCGAATGCGGATGAACGGGGAGACTGTCCTCGAGCGAGAGCGTGTCGGGCGCGGAATGGGCGTATTCGACGAAGTGCATGTCGTCCCAGCCCGTCGTGTGCTCGAGCAGGTGCGCGATGCGCACCGGGTGCGTGTCTTCCCAGGGATTCTCGAAGTGCACGTCGGGAACGCGATCGCGCACCTTGTCGTCGAGTGATAGTTTGCCTTCCTCGGCGAGCTTGAGAACCGCGAGCGCGGCGAACATTTTCGAGATCGAACCGATGCGGAACAGGGTGTCCGCGTCGGCCGCGCGGCCAGTCTTCAAGTCCGCCTTGCCCACGCTCGCGACCCAGTACGGTCCGCCCCTGTCGACGAGCGCGATGCCGATGGCGGGAGTGCCCGAGTCCTTGCGGATCTTCTCGATGCGCTCGTTCAGTTCATCGAGATTGCCGGGCGCGCCCGCATCCGCGGCGTACGCGAAGCGCGCGCAGGCGAGTAGAAGCAGGAGGGCGTATCGCATGGTGAACCCGCGCTCAGAGACCTTTTTTCTGGACCTTCGGATGAGCCTCGTTCACCAGCTTGAGCGCGGCGGATCCGTACCAGGGGTGATACTCGGCCACCATCTCGCCGTTCTTGATCACGGGATCGGTCTCGGTGAGCGCCTTCGCCTCGTCGATGGTCTTCACGTCGAAGATGAACAGCCCGCGCCAGTCGCCCGCGGGTTCGCCGAAGGGTCCGGCGATCACGAGTTTGCCGTCGGCTGCAAGGCGTTCGATGTTCGCGAAGTGTCCCTTGAACATTGCATCGCGCTCCGGACCCTTGGGCACGGGCGTCGGCCCGGTCCTGAGGACGACGAGCACATACGACCGCATGCCGTAATCGTCGGCGCCTAACTTCTGCGCGAGATCGGCGTCGTAGACGGGCGCCGGCGGCGGCGGGCTTGACTCGGCTTCGACCGGGCCTGTCGCCAGGGCCAGTGTCATCGCAAGCGTCACCAGGATTTTCATGTCGCTCTCCCCGACGGAGCATGCCGTCACGAATCGATGCCGGGATGATACCGCCCCGACGCCCGGGTCACGCGGTGATCTGTCCAACTACCCGGCGCACCCAGGGCGCCAGCAGCGTCACGGTCGGAAACGCGATCGGCCAGGTCAGCGCGCAGCTCTTGAGCCACTGGGCGAAAAAGCCCGCGTGCAGACCCTGGCTGAAAGCAAGGACGAACGCCGACACGATGCCGGTCATGATGGCCGAGAGCAGGGCGCCGAACACGATCGGCGCGAAACGGGCGGATATACGCATGCAAGTCTCCTGTATCAGAGGTTTCGGAATAGGACGATGAGCGCGGCCGCGACGTAGAGCCCGAAGCCGAAAATCGCGTGGGTGGCGATGCTTTGCAGACGGGCCGCGCGCGGATTCGGCGTGCGGCTCGCGGCGAAACCGGCACCCATCGCCGGCTGCATCACGAGGAACGGCGCCGCCACCGTCGCGATGCCGATGGCGAGCGCGGGAAGGAGCGTCGGACTCCGGAGCCAGGATGCGCCGGCGATCGCGGCCAGCAAGCCCGCGAACGCGATGCCGATGAGGTAGTGAGCCGCCCAGCCGACGACGAGTTCGCCGCGACGCGCCTCCGACTTCGCGATGGACCCGTGCCGGAAGCGGCCTGCCGGCATGTGCGCGATCCACCGCCCGACGAGCGCGTAGTTCGGCATCGCCGTGCCGAACGCCTTGCTTCGCACGACCGTCCAGAGATCCATCAGCGCCGTCGCGCCGATGCCCGTGAGAATGATGTTGCCTTGGATTTCCATGGCAGGCAGAGTGCCACTTCAAGTCAACTTGAGGTCAAGGGGATGCGTGATCTGGACATCAACGAGGTGGCGAAACTTTCCGGACTGCCGGCGTCGGCGCTGCGCTACTACGAAGAGAAGGGCCTGGTGAGGTCGGTGGGGCGCCGCGGCCTGCGGCGGCTCTTCGATCCGGGCGTCATCGACCGGCTGGCGATGATCTCGCTCGGGCGCGCGGCCGGATTCTCGCTCGACGAGATCGCGCGCATGTTCTCGCCCGACGGCAAACCGCGCATCGACCGGGGCGTGCTCGCGCGCAAGGCGGACGAACTCGACGGCACGATCCGCAAGCTGACCGCGATGCGCGATGGCTTGCGGCACGCGGTCGCGTGCAAGGCGCCGAGTCACATGGAATGCCCGACCTTCCGGCGCCTGCTCGGGATCGCGGCGGGCAAGCGCATCGGCGGTCGCGCGCGCGCGTGATCAGCATGCAGGCAGAGTTCGCGGGCGCCGATTCACTTTTTGTCAGCCGACGTGCTGCTAGCTAGTGCCATCCCGCGGGAAAAACAGGGGATGGGGTACGAACCAATGCCTAGGGAGCGCATCGCGCCGCGCTGGTGGCGCTCAGTTCGAAGGGCGCTCGGGGCCGGCGGGAGACTCGGTGTGCATCACGCACTTCCAGCCGGCACGGTCCCGGACCCACACCGACGAGTCGTTCATCTCCTGGACGGCGCCGTTCTCGCTTCCCCGCTGCGACACCTTCTGCCTGGCGTGATACGTGACCACGGCGGTGGAGTCGTTGGGGAACACGACACGCATTTCGCTGAGCTGGAATTCGTCGAGGACCATCGGCCCCTTTTCGACCATCTTCCGGTATTCCTCGCGGTCGAATTGCATCGTGCCGCGTGAGCTGACCATGAGCGCGGGTTCGGTGAGCAGCCCGATTGCGGTGTCGACGTCGTGATTCACGATCGATTGCCAGAACTTCTTCTCGAGCTCGATGATCGCGTCGCGGGGTTGGGGCATGGCGTCGTCCTCCATTCCTGGAACCGCCATCCTGCTCACCTGCGCGTCGAGAGCGATCAGACGATCCACGCACGGCCTGAAAGCAGGGTCCGACAGGAAACTTGCGCACGCCGGGCCGGTCGACTCTTGCACGCGCCGTCGCCGGCGGATGCGAATAAGTTCAATGATCTCCCCCGCGAGGTGTCCGCATGTATCGGAGAATGCTGTTGTCGTTGTTGGCCACGGCCGCGACCGCCGCCGCGGCTACGGAAGCGCCAAACCCGCTCATCGACTACGCGGGATTCAAGGACCAGGTCGAACGGGTAGGTGAACTCCGCGAGAACCGGCGCATATCGCAGGAGGAGTTCCTCGCCATGTCGCGCGATCCGCACACCGTGGTCCTCGATGCACGCAGCGAAGCCAAGTACAAACTACTGCACCTCAAGGGCGCGCGGCACCTGAGCTTGCCCGACATCACCGAGGAGGAACTGGCGCGGGTCATCCCGTCGAAGTCCACCCGCATCCTCATCTACTGCAACAACAATTTTCTCAACGAGCCCGAAGCCTTCCCTTCGAAAGCGATTCGTGCTTCGCTCAACCTCTACACGATGAACGTGTTGCATTCGTACGGATACACGAATGTGTACGAGCTGGGTCCGCTGATCGACATCGCCGACACGAAGCTCGAGTTCGAGGGCAGCAAGGTTACGCAATCCAGGCAGACGAGCTGACCGGCGCGGGCACGCGTCAAAGACTGCCGAGCCGCGCTTTCCTGCGCCAGTTGAACAGCTCGATGAAATCTCCGAACACGCGTTCGCTCAGGTGAAACGCGTGCGGCGCATGGCCGTGTGTGTCGCGCAGGATGTGGTCGAGGTGGTGATCGGGTCCGGCCGCCTCGGCCTCGGCCCGGTATTCCGGCACGTGCAGCCAGCGCTGTATGAGGTGCTGATCCGCCTCGAGGTGAAACTGCAGACCGTACGCGCGTTCGCCGAAGCGGAACGCCTGGTGGGGGCAGGTCGGCGTGCTCGCGAGATGCACCGCGCCGGGCGGCAGGTCGAACGTGTACGCGTGCCACTGGAATACGTGCTGACTGCCGTCGAAGTGCCGACACAGCCGGTCCGACTGCGCGGCGGCCGTCGGATGCAGGCGATACCAGCCGATCTCGCGCACGTTGTTGGGCCGCACGTTCGCGCCGAGCGCCGCGGCCAGCAGCTGCGCGCCGAGACAGATCCCGAGGATCGGAATGTCGAGCCGCACTGCTTCCCTGATCGCCGCGATCTCCGTGGTGAGGTGCGGATACTGGTCGGCCTGGTCCACGTTCATGGGCCCGCCCAACACGACCAGGCCGTTGTAGCGGCTCACGTCCGGCTGCTGCGACGGATCGCGCGCGAAGTTGATGTAGCGAACCCGGAATCCCGATTTTCTGAGCATCGGATCCAGCAGGCCGAGCGGTTCGCGGGGCGAGTGCTGGAAGACGAGAAGCTTGCGCATGCAGGGCCCTAATCTACCACTTGACCCTAGCAGATCACGATGGAACGCACGTTCGACGCGACGCTCGACGAAGTGTGGGAGCTGTGGACCACGAAGGATGGCATCGAATCGTGGTGGGGACAGCGGTGCCGGTGTAAAAAGTGGGGATTGCGAATCCCCACCTGGGTGCCGGAGCAAAAAGTGGGGAATAGCGTCTCCCCACTTTTTACACCGGCACCTAATCCCCAGGCTCGGTGTAGATGATGATCGAGAGCATGCGGATGGGGGTCTTGATCAGCTTTTCGGGGCCGTGGGGAACTTCGCCGGCGAAGGTGAGGGCGTCGCCGGCCTTCAGAAGATGGGTCTCGTCGCCGTGCCGGTAGGTCAGCGAGCCTTCTAACAAGTAGATGAACTCGGTGCCGGGATGCTCAAATCCCGGGAACACCTCGCTCTTGTCATTGAGCGTCACGAGAAAGGGCTCGAACGCGCGGCGCGGGCCGCGTTCGGCGGCGAGCAGGTGATAGGTGTGTCCGCGTTTCGTGCCGCGCCTGACCACCTCGAGTCCCTGTCCCTTCGGAACGTGCTGCGCGCCGCCGCGCGGCTTGCCCACGTCGCTGAACAGGTTGGACAGTGGCACGCCGAGCGCGGCCGTCAATGCGCCGAGCGTTTCGAGACTGGGTGACACATCCCCGTTCTCGAGGCGGCTCAACATGGCCGCGCTGATGTCGGCGCGCCGCGCGACCTCGCCGAGCGTCAATCCCATCGAACCGCGCAGGCGCTTCGCCGCGGTTCCGACCTGGCGGGCGACGCTGGTTCCCACCGCGCCGCCGTTTTCACCGGTCGCGGCCGACCCCCTCGGTTTCGCCATAACCCACTCCTTATAAGGGTCCGCGCCAGACCCGTTGACGGCCCGCGCGGACCCATGTTATCCGTGCGCAAACAAATTTACTCGTATGCAACTCGCTTTTCGATGCCCCATCGCCTGCTGAGATTCGCCGCCCGATCCCTGTTCGGCCGGCCGCACCCGGAGCCGCGCATGTTCCGTGCGCCCGAGCGCCTCAAGGACGGCTACGACGTCGTCATCATCGGCGGTGGCGGCCACGGCCTCGCGGCCGCGTACTACCTGGCGCGCGATCATGGCATCCGCGACGTCGCCGTACTCGAGAAAGGTTATCTCGGCGGCGGCAATACCGCGCGCAACACCACGATCATCCGTTCCAACTACCTCACGCCCGAAGGCGTGAAATTCTACGACGCGAGCCTGAAGCTCTGGCAGGGCCTGTCGACCGAGTTCGATCTCAACCTGTTTTATTCCACGCGCGGCCATTTCACGCTGGCGCACTCCGACGCCGATCTGCGTACGGCGCGCTGGCGCGCGGAGGTCAACAAACACCACGGCGTGAAGTCCGAGGTCGTCGACGCGGGCTTCGTGAAGCGGCACGTGCCGCGGATCGATCTGGCCTGCGGCGGCCACACGCCGATTCTCGGCGCGCTGTACCACGCGCCCGGTGCGATCGCGCGCCACGACGCGGTGGCCTGGGGATACGCGCGCGGCGCCGATCGTCAAGGGGTCGAAATTCACCAGAATACCGAGGTTCTGGGGATTGACGTGCGAGACGGCGCGATCGCGGGCGTGCGCACCTCGCGCGGCAACATCGCGACGAAGCGCGTGTTGTGCGCGGTCGCCGGAGCGACCCCGCGCATCCTGCGCATGGTCGGCCTCGAATCGCCGATCGTGATCCATCCCTTGCAGGCGATGGTCTCCGAGCCGCTCAAGCCCTGGCTCGACCCCATCATCGTGTCGAGCTCGCTGCACGCCTACGTCTCGCAGAGCGCGCGCGGCGAACTCGTGATGGGCGCGGCGCTCGACGGGCAGGAGCTGCACTCCACGCGTTCGACGCTCGACTTCACCGAGGGCCTGGCCGCGCACATGCTCGACATGTTCCCGTTCCTCTCGGAAGTGAAGGTCAACCGCCAGTGGGCGGGCATGGCGGACATGACGCCGGACTTCTCGCCCATCATGGGAACCACGCCCTGCGACGGGTTCTTCCTCGACGCGGGCTGGGGCACGTACGGATTCAAGGCGACGCCGATCTCCGGCAAGACGATGAGCCACACCGTGGCGACCGGCTCCAACCACCCGCTCATCGAAAGTTTCTCGCTCGCTCGTTTCGCGAAGCTGGAGCTGACCGGCGAGAAGGGCGCGGCGGCGGTGGGACATTGATGGACGCGCCGCACCGATGAAACTCCTCGACTGCCCGCTCAACGGTCCGCGCCCGCTGCTCGAGTTCGTCTTCGGAGGGGAGGTGCGTCCGATGCCCGACCCCGACACCTGCTCGGACGCCGAGTGGTCCGCCTATCTGTTCTCGCGGGACAGCGTGCCGCGCGTGCGGCGCGAATGGTGGTGTCACACCCCTTCGGGCTACTGGTTCATCGCCGAACGCGACACCGCGCGCGACGAAATCGTGAAGACCTACGACGCCGCGCAACTCGGGCAGGCGTCCGCATGATGTACCGCCTGCCACCGGTCCCGGGCGAGTGGATAGACCGTTCGCGCCGCGTCGACTTCGAATTCGAAGGCCGTCCGTTCTCCGGGTTGGCCGGCGACACGATTTCCTCCGCGCTGGCCGCCGCGGGAGAGATGACGCTCGGCCGCAGTTTCAAGTATCACCGTCCACGCGGCATCTTCTCGTTCGCGAACCACGACGCGAACAACCTGTTCCAGGTCGATGGGGTTCCGAACGTGCGCGGCGACGTCGCGCCACTCGCGCCGGGCGCGAACGTCACCGCCGTGAACACCTTCGGCGGGCTTGCGTCCGACCGCGCGCGATTCCTCGATTGGCTCGCGCCGTTCCTGCCGGTCGGGTTCTATTACAAGGCCTTTCACGGCCGGAATTTCCCGGCCTGGGAGCGACGCATCCGCGCGATCTCGGGGCTGGGCGTCGCGGGCGCGGACCTGCCGAGGCAATACACGCCCAAGCGCTACGCGTTCTGCGACGTCCTCGTCATCGGCGCCGGACCTTCGGGCCTCGCGGCCGCGTTGTCGGCGGCGGACAGCGGGGCGCGCGTGATCCTCGTCGACGAAAACGCGCGCGCCGGTGGCAGCGCGGCCTGGAGCGGCGCGATGCGGGAAGAAGTCGCCGCGCTCACGAGCCGCGTCGCACAGAACCCGCGCATCGAGACGCTGCTATCTACCTACGCGGCCGGTTGTTACGCCGACAGGTGGGTCGCGCTGATCGAGTCGCACCGCATGACGAAGGTACGCGCCGGCGCGCTGGTCTTCGCCACCGGCGTGATCGAACAGCCCGCGGTGTTCCGCAACAACGATCTTCCCGGCGTCATGCTCGGTTCGGCCGCGCAGCGCCTGCTGCATCGATACGCGATCGCGCCGGGCAGGCGCGTGGCCATCCTCACCGCGAATCACGAAGGCTACGACCTCGCGCGCGCCTTGCGCGCGCCCGGCGTGGGGGTTGGCGCCCTCCACGAC
>JAEZCN010000118.1 GCA_023433515.1 Pseudomonadota bacterium | reverse complement strand
CTCCAGCGCGTCACCGAGGGAACGGTCTACAACTATCTACCGATCAACATCGGCGACACGTTGTCCGCGCAGCGCATCCGCGAAGCGGTGCGCGCGCTGTACGACACGGGCTTCTTCCGCGACGTGGAACTGCGCCGCGACGGCAGCACGCTCATCGTCGTCGTGAACGAACGTCCCACGATCGAGAGCTTCGAGATCAAGGGCAACAAGGACATCAAGACCGAGGATCTCTCGAAGTCGCTGCGCAACGTGGGTCTCGCGCGCGGCAAGACCTTCGACCGCTCGGTGCTCGAGGACGTGACCTCGTTCCTGCAGGACCAGTACGGCGCGCGCGGCAAGTACGCGGCGCGCATCACGACCGACGTCGAGGAAGTCCCCGGCAACAAGGTCAAGATCAAGATCGACATCGTCGAGGGCAAGCGCGCCAAGATCCGGCAGATCAACATCGTCGGCAACGAGATCTTCAAGGAAGACGACATCCTCGATTCCTTCGAGCTCAAGACGCCCAACCTCTTGTCGTTCTACAAGCAGGACGACCGTTACTCGCGCGAATCGCTGCAGGGCGATCTCGAGAAATTGCGTTCCTTCTACATGGACAAGGGTTACGCGAATTTCGAGGTCGAGTCGACCCAGGTGGCGATCGCGCCCGAGAAAGACGACATCTTCATCACGGTGAACGTGAACGAAGGCGAGGTGTTCAAGGTGGGCGAGGTGAAACTCGCCGGTACGTTCGTCGTGCCGGAAGCGGTGCTGCGCCGCTACCTGCTCGTGCGGCCGGGCGACACGTTCTCGCGCAAGGTGATCACCGCGACCCAGGACCTGCTGCAGAACCGTCTCGGCGAGGACGGCTTCGCGTTCGCGAAGGTCGACCCGGTGCCGACGACGATGGGCGATCCGGCCAACAAGGAGCTGTCGATCACGTTCTTCGTCGATCCGGGCAACCGCGTGTACGTGCGTCACATCGTGTTCAACGGCGTCACCAAGATCAACGACGACGTCCTGCGGCGCGAGATGCGCCAGCTCGAAGGCGGCTGGCTCTCGAACACCGCGCTCGAGCGTTCGAAGCAGCGCCTGCAGCGCCTGCCGTACATCAAGAACGTGGAATCGGAGACGAACCCCGTGCCGGGCACGCCCGACCTGGTCGACATCGTCTACGAAATCGAAGAAGGACCCTCGGCGCAGCTCGGCGGCGGCATCGGTTATTCCGAGTCGCAGTCGTTCATCCTGAGCGGCAACTACGCGGACGCCAATTTCCTCGGTACCGGCCGCCGCGTGTCGATCGACCTGAACTCCGGCCGCTACAGCAAGGTGTACGGCGTCTCGGTCACCGAGCCCTACCTGACGCCAAACAACGTCGGCCTGACGGGCAGCATTTCCTACCGCGACCAGACGCAGTTCGTCTCGGCCTCGTCGGACTTCTCGTCCGAGACGCTCGCCGGAGGATTCGACATCGGCTACCCGATCTCGGAATTCCAGGGCATCCGCATGGGCCTGTCTTACCAGCGGTCGAGCCTGCTCACGACCAGCGGCGGCAGCGCGACGCAGGCCATCGAGTGGGTGAGCCAGAACGGCAACAGTACGATCACCTGTCTGCAGTACGACAACAACCCCGCGTGCGAACCCGGTCGCGACCTGATCCTGTTCAACACCGAGTACAACGTGCTCGAGTTCAACACCTCGTGGAACTACGACAGCCGCAACCGCTCCCTCTTCGCCGATCGCGGCATGCGCCACTCGTTCGGGCTTTCCTACGCGCTGCCCAGCATCAGCGATGTGGAGTACTGGGTCGCGAGCTACGAGTTCGTCAAGTACGTCCCCCTGTTCGGCCGGTTCACGCTGCAGCTGGGTGGTGAGTTCGCCTACGGCATGGACATCGGGGATACCACGGCGCTTCCGCCCTACCGGCAGTTCTACGGCGGCGGCCCGGACACCGTGCGTGGTTACAAGGAGAGCCGCCTGGGTCCGAAAGACGATTTCGGCCGCCCATTCGGCGGCAACATGAAGGTGGCGGGGCGCGCCGAGGTCCTGATCCCGCTGCCGCAGAAGTTCCAAACTTCCGCGCGCCTTTCGTGGTTTTATGACATCGGCAACATCTTCTCGACCGGCGATCGCTACCAATTCCGGGGCCGGATGGGCCAGCCGGTCGAATACGACTTCGAGTATGATAAGTTGAAGCATTCGACGGGCGTGGCCGTGCAATGGCTGGCGCCGCTTGGCGTTTTCCGTTTCAGCTACGCCATGCCGTTGAATGCCTACAAGGGCGACGCAAACATCTATCCGGACGAAGTCGAACGCTTCCAGTTCTCGGTAGGACAGGCTTTCTAAGGGGTGATATCAGTGCAGTTTTCGTTTCGCAAGATTCTGTTAGGTTCAATCGCGGCGACTTTGTTAGCCGTGCCGGCCATGGCGCAGGTCAAGGTCGGAGTCGTCGACTATGCCCGGCTGCTCGAGGATTCCCCGCAGGCCAAGCAGGTGCAGGAAGCGCTGCGCGCCGAGTTCGGTCCGCGCCTGCAGCAGATAGTCGCCGCGGAGAATGCGCTCAAGACCAAGAGCGAGAAGCTGCAGAAGGATGCGGCCACCATGAGCCCCGATCAGCGCACGAAGGCCGAGAAGGAGCTGCGCGACGGCGCGCGCGATCTCGAGCGCAAGAAGCAGGAGCTGCAGGACGATTCGAACGCCAAGCGCAACGACGAAGTGGGCAAACTGCAGCGCTCGCTCATGAGCGAAGTGCGTGACTACGCGAAGGCGCAGAACTACGACATCGTGATCGCCGAGGGCGTGATCTACGCGACTCCGGCGGTGGACATCACGCCGGCCGTGCTGGCGGCACTGCAGGCGCGTGGTTCGGCGCCCGCGAAGCCCGCCGCCAAGCCCTGATAATCGGGGGCTGCCCCCGTGGTCTCGAGCGTTCCGCCATGAACGTGACGCTTGGCGAGCTGGCGGTGCGCTTCGGCTGCGAGCTGCGCGGCGATCCTGAAATCGTCGTCGATTCCGTCGGCGCGCTGTCCCACGCGGGACCGCGCGCCGTCACCTTTCTGGCCAATCCCAAGCTGGCTCCGCGGCTCAGGGATTCGCGCGCCGGCGCCATCATCCTCGACGCCAGGTCCGCCGATTCCTCGCCCGTGCCCTCGCTGATCGCCGCCAATCCGCATGTGACCTTCGCGCGGGTCGCGGCGCTGCTGCATCCGGATCCGCCGCTGCGACCGGGAGTACATCCGACCGCGGTGGTCGCGGACAGCGCGCGGATCGATGCGTCGGCCGAGATCGCCGCTCACGTCACCGTGAACGAACGCGCCGTGATCGGCGCGCGCTGTTACGTCGGGCCCGGCACGGTCATCGAGCACGACGCCGTCGTCGGCACGGACAGTCGACTCGTCGCGCGCGCATTCATAGGGCACCACGTGAAGATCGGCGCGCGCGCCGTCGTGCAGCCGGGCGCGATCATTGGCGCGGAGGGGTTCGGCTTCGCCAACGACAAGGGCGCGTGGATCAAGGTGCCGCAGGTCGGCAGCGTCACGCTGGGCGACGACGTGGAAATCGGCTGCAACACGACCATCGACCGTGGCGCGATCGAAGACACCGTCATCGAAGCGGGCGTGAAGCTCGACAACCTGATCATGGTCGCTCACAACTGCCGCATCGGCGAGCACACGGCGATCGCGGCGATGACCGGCCTCGCGGGCAGCACCACGATAGGCAAACGATGCTACGTGGGCGGCGAAGCCGGTTTCACCGGGCACCTGTCCGTGTGCGACGACGCCGTCATCCTCGGAAGAGCGTTGATTGCCCATTCGATCACCAAGCCGGGCGTGTATTCTTCCGCGCTGCCGGCCGAGGAGGCGGGCACCTGGCGTCGCATCGTCGGCCGCATCAAGCGGCTGGATTCGATGGCCAAACGACTTCGGGCCGTGGAGAAACACGTGGGTTTCTCGGCGGCCGACAAGGACCATTCCGAGGACTAGCTAAATGACCGAGTCGATTTCTCTCGACATCATGGGCATACGCCGCCTGCTGCCGCATCGTTATCCGTTCCTGCTCGTGGACCGGGTGCTCGAATGCAAGAAGGGCGAGAGCATCCGCGCCATCAAGAACGTCACCGTGAACGAGCCGTTCTTCATGGGCCACTTTCCGCACCGCCCCGTGATGCCGGGCGTCATGATCATCGAGGCGCTGGCGCAGGCCGCGGGCATTCTCGCCTTCACCACCGCAGATGTCGTCCCGGACGAGTCCACGCAGTTCTACTTCGTCGGCATCGACGAGGCGCGTTTCCGCAAGCCGGTGCAGCCGGGCGACCAGCTCATCCTCACGGCGAAGCTCGAGCGCCAGATGCGCGGCATCTGGAAGTTTTCCACGGTCGCGTACGTGGGAGAGGA
>JAEZCN010000110.1 GCA_023433515.1 Pseudomonadota bacterium | reverse complement strand
GGCGTTGTCGGCGGTCTGCCTGACGGTCGAAGTCATCTGCTCCATCGACGAAGCGGTTTCCTCGAGGCTCGACGCCTGCTCCTCCGTGCGCTGCGACAGGTTGGTGTTGCCGCGCGAGATCTCCTCGGCGCCAGCCTGCATCTGGCCGCTCGCGACCTTGACGCGATTGACGAGATCGCTCGTCGCTTCGAGCAGCGAATTCACGCCGCGGCATAAAGTCTCGAGATCGCCCGACTTGCCTTCGAGTGGAATGCGATGCGTGAGATCACCGTCGATCGCGAACCTGACGGCGGCTTGCGTCTCTGCGACCGCGGCCTGCAGCTCGCGCTGCGCGCGCATGTTCGCCGTCACCTCGGTCGCATATTCCACGACCTTGATGGGTTTGCCGTTGGCATCGGGAATGGGGCTGTAGGAAGCCTGCAACCACACCTCACGCCCACCCTTGGCAATACGCCGGTAGCTGCCCATCACGGCTTCGCCACGGTTGAGCCGCGCCCAGTACTCGCGATACTCCTCCGTGACCGCGAAGCTCGGCTCCACCAACATCCCGTGGTGTCTGCCGAGCACTTCGGAGGGCGTGTAACCCATGACGCGCGAGAAGTTGTCGTTCACCTTGCGCACGGTGCCGTCCATGTCGAACTCGACGACCGACTGCGCGCGGCCGATCGCCTCGAGCTGTCCCTGGTAGTCCGCGTTGCGCTGCATCTGGGCGGTGACGTCGGAGCCGTACATGACGACCTTGAAGGGCTTGCCATCCGGGCCGGCGATCGGGTTGTACGAAGCCTGCACCCACATCGGCCGACCGCCCCTCGCGACGCGCCGGTAGGTGTTGATTTCGACTTCGCCGCGGTTGAGCTTGGCCCAGAACGCGCGGTATTCGGCGCTCGCCGCGAACGCCGGATCGATCAATACGCTGTGATGTTTGCCGATGATCTCGTCGGCCTCGTAGCCGACACCGCGCACGAAGTTGCCGTTGACCTTGCGCACGATGCCGTTCATGTCGAGTTCGATGACAGCCTGCGAGCGGCTCATCGCCGCAATCTGCGCCCGCGAGTCCGCATCGGCCGCGTCGCGCGCGCGCAGCGCGCCCTGCATGTCCGCGAGCGCGCTCATGAGCTGGCTCGCCTCGTCGTTGCCGTGCGATTCGATGACGTTGTCGAGTCTTCCCTGGCGAATCGCATCCGCGATCCCCACGGCATTACGCAGCGGCTTGACGATACTGCGCGTCAGCACGATCGCGAACGCGCTTCCGAAAGCGAGCGCGGCGAGGCACGCGATCCAGATGCTGCGCTGGGCGCTCAGGTAAGTCGCGTGACTTTCCGCGGCCGACGCGACGAACCCTTCCTGCTGCTGGTTGCGCAGCATGCGGAACGGCGCGACGTACGCCTCGAGCAACGGCACGAGCTCCGTGCTGAACTGCTGCATCGCCTGGTCGCGGGTCCTGGGATCCTTGACGAGATCCATGATCGCCGCGCGCCTGGCGAGGTACCGCTCGCGGCCCACGGCGGCCTCGGCGAGCAACGCCTTGCCGGCGTCGTCCGTGACCAGGTTTTCGAGCTGCTGGAGTCCCTCGCTGTTCGCGCGGCTGTTGTTGTCCATCTCCGTGCGCAGGCGCTGCACGATCGCATCGTTGCCGCTCGCGAGCAGCAGCACCTGGAGTGACTTCGCGAGGTTGTCGCGCGTCCGGGTCTCCATCTCCATGGCGACGCGCGCCTTCTCCCATTGCTGGGTCGACATGTGCGTGACCACGGAGTCGATGTGCGACAGGCGCGAAAAAACGACCGCGCCGATGATCGACGAGGCGATCAGCAGCAGGCCGAAACCGATGGCCAGCCGTACGGAGACCTTCAGACCGGAAAACCTCATTTAGAGAAAACTCCGCGGAGACTTGGGAACGGAAAACGATTCACGCGGCCGCCTGCGAGTCCACGTGGCCCACGCCGCGGCCGGCAAGCTGGGCGAAGAAATGCGAGATCACGCCGGGCACGTCGAGAATGAGCGCGACCCGACCGTCGCCCAGCATGGTCGCGCCGGCGAGCCCGGCCACGGGCCGGAAGTTCGACTCGAGGCTCTTGATGACCACCTGCTGCTGCGACATCAGTTCGTCGACGAACAGGCCGACGCGTTTGCCGTCGGCCTCGACCACCATGAGCAGGCCGTCGAGCAGGTTCGTGTGATCGGGCTCGATTCCGAACAGCTCGTACAGCCGCACGATGGGTAGATAGGAATCGCGCAGCTTGAACACCTCGGTCCGGTTGGCGATGGTGTTGACCATCTCCTTGCGCACCTCGATGGTCTCGACGATCGACACGATCGGCACGACGTAGACCTCGCTGCCGACGCGCGCGAGCTGGCCGTCGAGGATCGCCAGCGTGAGCGGCAGGCGGATGCGCACCGTGCTGCCCGAGCCTGCGACGGAGTGGATCTGCACGTGGCCACCGAGCTCGTTGATGTTGCGTTTGACGACGTCCATCCCGACACCGCGGCCCGAGACGTCGCTGACGACGTCCGCGGTGGAGAAGCCGGGCGCGAAGATGAGGTTGAAGATGCGGTCCTCGGACAGCTCCTCGTCGGGGCTGACCAGTCCGCGATCGCGGGCCTTGGCGAGGATCTTGTCGCGCTTGAGGCCGCCGCCGTCGTCGGTGACTTCCACCACGACGTTGCCGCCCTTGTGATACGCGTTGAGCTCGATCACGCCGTGCGCGGGTTTGCCGGCCGCGAGGCGCACGTCCGGCGCCTCGATGCCGTGGTCGATGGCGTTCCTGACCAGGTGAACCAGTGGGTCGCCTATCTTCTCGAGCACCGTCTTGTCGAGCTCGGTCTGCTCGCCGTTCAGGCGCAGCTCGATCTTCTTCCCGAGCCGCTGACCGAGATCGCGCACCAGGCGCGGGAAACGGTTGAACACGAAGCTGATGGGCAACATGCGCACGCGCATGACGCTTTCCTGCAGGTTGCGCATGTGCCGCTCGAGCTGCACGAGCGCGCTGCGCAGCTCTTCGGCTTCGCGTCCTTCGAGCGGCGCCGCGAGCTGGCTCAGCACGGACTGCGTGATCACGAGCTCGCCCACGGAGTTCAGCAGCTCGTCTATCTTCTCGATGCTGACGCGGATCGAGCCGCCGTCGGCATTCGAATTGGCGACAGCGCCGGCGCCGGCCGGCTGCGCAGGCCGCGCATCGGCGACCGGAACAGGAACGTTCTTGGGCGTCGCGGAAGCATTCGGGGTAGACGTGGCCACCGGCCCGGGCGCAGGCGCCACGCTCGCCGGAGGGGGTACCGCCTCCGGCTGACCGAACGCTTCGATGTCAAGGTCGCACTCGCCTTCCACCCAGTCGAACACCGCGCGGATCGCCGACTCGTCGACGGCACCCGTCATCTCGATGCGCCAGGACAGGCGGCACTCTTCGGGATCGAGCTCGGCGAGCAGCGGCACCCACTTGGCGTCGACGCGCACTTCGCACGGCGCCAGGCGGCCGAGTTCGCGCAGCAGGCGCACCGGATCGTTGCCGTGGCGAAGTAGTTTGGGACCGGGGACGAAATGGATGCGCCAGCCGGCTGGCCCCCCTGGCGCCGGTGCCTGCGGAACGGCGGCCGCCGCGGCCGCGGGCTGGACGAGCGGATCGCGCTGGATCGCATCTCCCGGGGTCGCGAGGATGCCCTCGATCTCGGACTGCAGCGCCGCGATGCGCGTGTTGTCCAGGGGTTGTCTGGTCTGCGTCGCGGCGAGCATCTCGCGCATCAGGTCGCCGGCGCGCAGCAGCGAGTCCACCATCGCGGGATTCGCGCGGCGATTGCCGCTGCGCAATTCGTCGAGCAGCGTTTCGAGCTTGTGCGTGAACGAGGCGATCGCGTTGAAGCCGAAGGTCGCGCTGCCGCCCTTGATCGAATGCGCGACGCGGAAGATCGTGTTGATCAGTTCGAGGTCGGATTCTCCGGCCGACAGCTTGAGCAGCGCGGCCTCCATGGAATCGAGCGCCTCGAAGCTCTCGGCGAAGAAGGTCTCGTGGAATTGGGACAGGTCGAGTGACATCTCTCAGCGCTCGCTCAACCTGGGCACTCGAGCAACGGACCGACCCCGAGGATGCGCACGGCGTCTTCGAACACGGGCGAGCGCGACTTCCAGACGTACTGCAGGTTGCGCTCCAGGCATTCGAGCGCGAACGCGAGCACGAGCTGCACGCCGGCGGTATCGACGTGTTGAACGTTGCCACCTTCGATATCGCACGGGCCCGGGCGCTCGAGCTGCTCGAGCAAATGGGCCTTGAGGGTTTCCGCCTCCTTGATCGTGCAGGAAACGGGCAACACGACGCGGCCGGTCGCAGGCCCTTCGACGGGCAATTCGGCAACCGGGATCGCGTCGTTCGACGATGGATCCATGATCTTCGGGGTCTCCAGAACGGTCTTCTTCACCTTTTGTGTCGGCCGTTCAGCGCCCCGGGTTGATGAGACCCGCTTCACACTGCGGGACTTCGCTTTCTTCATGCCGCGTCTTCGCTGGCCACTTCCACCCCTCCGTGCAGGCGTTGGAGTAAGCGGGCCTCCGTATCGGGAACGCCGCTGGTGGCGACGATTTCGTCGACCGTGGCTCCGGCGCGCGCCAGGCGGCGCGCGGTCTCGTAACTACGGATGGCCGAATGCTCGCGGCGACGCGGCGCCGGCGGCGCCTCGACCGGACGTTCGACCCGCGCGGGGATCGACGCGACCAGCGTCGCGAGCGCGCTCACCTTCTCCGCCAGGGCCTGGATATCGGCCTGGCTGCGCTCGTGCGCGGCCGCCAGTTTCTCCAGCTGCTCGGCGGATTCGCGCCGCATGCGGCCGAGTGCCCATGCGAAGGCGCCGAAAGCGCAAACAATGGCGGTGACGCGCAACGCGCCGATCAGGTAATCGAAGTTTTCCACGAACTCACTCCCGCGTCGGATTTCCGGCGCCTGCAGTTGGCCTTGCAGTTGGAGGAGCAGGTTCCGTGCCACTGACCGCGGCCGCGGGGCTGGTTAGTGTGACGGGATTCACGGGCACGGTCTCGGGTTGCGCCACGCTTTCGGGCCGCGCCGCTTCGCCCGCGGTAGCGAGTTCCTCGGAAGACCCAGGGATTTCCTCGCTCTCGGCGGCGGTGTCCGACGGTGTCGGAGCGCCATCGCCCGCGAGAATCACGATGACCACGCGGCGATTCGCGTTGCGGCCCGCGACCGTTTCGTTGCTCACGGTCGGCCGATATTCGCCGAAACCCAGCACCGAAAGTCGCGCCGGAGAGATACCCATCTGCTCGAAGTGATGTACGACGCTCGCGGCGCGCGCCGAGGAAAGCTCCCAGTTGGACGGGAACGCCACGGTGCTGATCGGCTGGTTGTCGGTATGGCCTTCGACTCGCACCGGGTTCGGATATTTCGACAGCGTGGTCGAGAGCGCATCGAGCGCCGGTTTGGCCTTCGGAGAAAGCGTCGCGACGCCGCTCGCGAACAGGATGTCGGTGCGCACTTCGACTTCGAGCCAGAACTCGTGGCGGCGCACGGCGACCAGATTCGCATCGACCAGCGCCTGCAGCGCCTTTTCGAGCTCGTCGGCGACGCGTTCCAGCTGCTGCGCGATCGGGTGGTTGGAAGGGATCGGCTGCGAGCGGCCGGTGCGTCCGGCGCCCGGATACGGCGCGGCCCCCGCGCCCGCGTCGCCCGTCGTATCGATGTGGATGGCCTCGAGCATCTCGCGCGGCTGGCCCTCGATCATCGACTGCTTGACGATGGTCATCTGGATGTCGGCGCCGGAGCCGCGCGTCTTCATGCCCACCTGGATGGGCTCGAGCGTCTTGGGCGTGCCGCGGAACGCGGCCTGCAGCGAGTCCGACAACACGCGGAACTTGCCCTCGTTGATCGAGGAGATCGCGTACATCACCACGAAGAACGCGAGCAGCAACGTGATGAGGTCGCCATAGGGGATGGCCCAGGCCTCGTGGTTCGCGTGCTCTTCGTGCTTCTTGTGGCGTCGGCCCATGGGGGCAGCCCCCGTTTCCTAGCAAAAGGGGTCAGGCCTCATGGCCTGACGCAGAATGAATGAACGCTTCCCGGAGAGGACTGACCCCTTTTGCTGGGAAACGGGGGCTGCCCCCTTAATGCAGGTAGCCATTGAGTTTCGACTCGATCGCGCGGGGGTTCTCGCCGAGGACGATGGACACGACGCCTTCGATCACCATCTCGCGCACCTGGGTCTGCTCGGCGACGATGCCCTTGAGCTTGCCGGCGATCGGCAGGAAGAACAGGTTCGCGAGGCCGATGCCGTACACGGTCGCCGTGAATGCCGCGGCGATGCCCTGCCCCAGCTTCGACGGATCGGCGAGGTTCTGCATCACGGCCATGAGGCCGAGCACCGCGCCGATGATGCCGAGCGTCGGCGCGTAGATGCCCATGCCTTCGTACACTTTCGCGGCGCGCTGATCCACGTGCTCGCGCACGCCCACCTCGACTTCGAGGATGGCGCGGATCGCATCCGGTTCGCCGCCGTCGACCACGAGCTGCAGCCCGCGCTGCACGAACGGATCGGTCTCCTTTTCGATGAGCGGCTCGAGTCCGAGCAGGCCCTGCTTGCGGGCGATCGTGCTCCACTCGACGATCTTCTTGATGAGCGCTTCCGCCTGCATCGGCGGCGGCTTGAGAACCCACGAGAACCGCGCCATCGCGTGTTTGAACACCGGCAGCGGCGTCTGGATGAAGATCGCGGCCACCGTGCCGACGACCACGATCATGAACGCGGCCGCGGAGAGCAGCGCGTGAATACCCGCGCCCTTGAGCACTGCGCCCACGAGCACCGCGACCAGCGCGAGGATGAAGCCGATTGCGGAAAGTATGTCCACGGCCTACTTGCCCGCCGAGACGCTCGCGATCAGCGCGTCGATGTCGTCCTGCCCGCTCAACGCGTCGGCGCTCGCGGACACGCCGGGGACCTGCGGCCCCGCGCCGCGATAGAGATCCGTGGCGACGGCCGGCAGTCTGAGCGCCGGCATGCGGCGCGTGTCCTCGCCGTTGGCGAGCGCGACCAGCTGCGAGAGCACGGCCTCGAGCTCGCACACGAGCGCGATGATGCCGCGGATGATCTGCCCGGTGAGATCCTGGTAGCCCTGCGCGAGCAGCACTTCGGAGAGCAGCCCGCGCACCTTGTCGGCGTCGGCACGTGCGCGGCCGAGGAATTCCTGCGCGCGCTCGGGCCAGTCGGATTCGAGCGCGAGCTGGCGCTGGCCGAACGCATTCCATTCCGAGATCAATTGCGCCGCGGCGCGCGAGGTCTGTTCGATCAGCGGCCCGGACTGATCCACGAGATCGAGCGTGCGATGCGCTGCCTCGTCGGTGAGCTTGACGACGTGCGCGAGGCGCTTGCGCGCGTCCGGCACTTCCTCGGCGAGCGCGTCGATGCGCGCCTGCTCGCGGAAGCGCCGCAGCGCGGACTTCGCGTTCTCGGTGAGGCGCCGCAGCTCGGGATTGAATTCTTCATTGAGCGCCGAGCGCAACCGCTCGAACGCGCCGCGAAACGCGGACTCGTCGTTCGCCTCGACGGCGGTCGCGAGATCGGCGACCTGCGAACGATACCGATCGTGCAGTGTGTCTGGACGGGACATGGTCAGCCTCAAGCCGCGGCAGCCTTGCTCGCCAGGATCTTGTCGATCTTTTCCTTGAGCGTCGCGGCCGTGAACGGCTTGATCACGTAGCCGGAAACGCCGGCCTGAGCGGCCTCGACGATCTGCTCGCGCTTGGCCTCGGCCGTCAGCATGAGCACGGGTAGTTTGGCGAGCCTGGCGTCGGCGCGCACGACCTTGAGCAGCTCGAGGCCCGGCATGCCCGGCATGTTCCAGTCGGTGATGAGGAAATCGAAGTTGCCGTTCTTGAGCAGCGGCAACGCGGTGTTGCCGTCGTCCGCCTCGGTCACGTCGGCGTAGCCGAGTTCGTTCAGCAGTCCCTTCACGATCCTGCGCATGGTCGAGAAGTCGTCGACCACGAGGATTTTCATTGTGTTGCTCACTGGCTATCTCCTCTCATTGCCCATCCGCCAGCCCGACAGCCGGGCCTGCAGTCGCGACAGCGCCTGGCCGTGGATCTGGCAGATCCGCGACTCGCTCACCTTCAGCACCGCGCCGATTTCCTTGAGGTTCAACTCATCGTCGTAGTACAGCGACATCACCATGCGCTCGCGCTCCGGCAGCCCCGCGATGGCTTCCGTCAGCGCTGCGCGAAACCGCTCGTCGATCACGTCGCGGAACGGGTCCGCGTTCGGATCCGTCGCGCTGATCTCGCCTTCCTCCGTCGTGAGGCTCGCGATCTGGCAACCCGCCGCGTCCTCCACGATCTTGTGGTACTCCTCGAGGCTCACGCCCATCTTGTTCGCGACGTCCGTGTCGCGCGCCTCGCGGCCGATCTCCGCTTCCAGCTCGCGGATCGCCGTCGCGACCGCGCGCGCCTTGCGGTGCACGGAGCGCGGCGCCCAGTCGAGCTTGCGCAGCCCGTCGAGCATCGCGCCGCGAATGCGGATGCCGGCGTAGGTCT
>JAEZCN010000198.1 GCA_023433515.1 Pseudomonadota bacterium | reverse complement strand
TCATGCAGGCGAATGCCGGCTTCGGAGCCCTGATGAAGTTCGGATACGTGGTCATCAGCGGCCGCCTGTGGATCACGTTCGCATGTTTCATGCTGGGAATGTGCGCGTGGCGCGCCGGGCTGTTCGTGGATACGCCTGAGAATCGCGCTCGCATGCGTCGTATCCTCACGGTGGGTGGAGCGGTCGCGCTGGTCGGCTCGATCATGGTGCTGCTGTTCCCGGTCGATCCCTCCATGGCCACCTCGGGTAACAATGCCTTCCCGGTTTTCGTCGCCAGCCTGCAGAACGCGTCGCTGTCCGCGTTCCTGATCGCGGGAGTGTCGCTGCTCTACTGGCGCGCACCCGATCGCGGTCCGCTGCCGGCACTGTTTCCGATGGGCCGCATGGGCCTCACTACCTACCTCATGCAGACGCTGTTCGGCGTCATCGTGTTCTATGGCGTGGGGTTCGGTCTGATCGGCCAGCTCGGCGTGGGACTCGGTGTGCTGGTGGGGCTGCTGTGCTGCGTGTTCCAGGTGTTCTTCTCGCGCGCGTGGCTCAGGCATTTCACGATGGGGCCGTTCGAGTGGCTGTGGCGGTCGCTCACGTATTTCAAGCTGCAGCCCTTGACGCGACGTCCGTTGGTGACCCCCGCGTAGGGCATTGCGCTTTCCCGGCGTCGCAGACCCGACGCAGCGTGGCCGTGCGTTGTACGTTCGCGCTGGCTAACCACGGAGGATTTGTCGCATGCGTTTCGCAATCCTGGTCGGGCTGACGGCCTTGTGGATCGCACCGCCCGCTGACGCGTGCAGTTGCAGATTCCAGACTCCGCAACGCGCGCTGCGACAGGCGGATGTCGTGCTCGCGGGCCGGGTCGAAGAAGTCATCGTAATCGACAAGGTTCGCTTCGAGCCTCGCATCATCGTGAAGTTCAGCGTGGGGCGGGTGTGGAAGGGCGACATCGGGGCGGAATTCACGATGCACACCTACTTCGAAGCATCGACCTGCACCGGTTTCTTTCCGGAACTCGCGCGGGAGGGCGAGGAGCTTCTCGTATTCGCAAACGAGGACCTGGGGAAGGACTGGAAAACGGGAAAACGTTGGCCGGACGCGGAACCGCCCGAAGTGCAGCGACAGGATCTCGTGGACGCGGTCGCGAATGATGCGACTATCTACACGACGAACATCTGTTCCGGCACGGTGCGCTGGACGGACGCTGGTTTCGCGGTTCACTACCTGCGCGAACATCGAACACCCCCGCTGGCCCTGACGATGACCGATGCGCCGGAGTTCGACGAATCGCAATTGCCGCCCGAGGTCGATGGTTTGCCGATGGCGTGCTGGCCCATGCGCATGGAAAATCAGTGGAAAGTACTCGAAGCACCTCCGAAGGAAGTCGCTGCGCTCCAGGGGCTGATCGCCACGCGCTTTTCCAATGCGGCGGCGCCGTTCGACGACCGCTGGTTCGAGGATGACGAGGGGAGACTCGGCCTGTGTCGCATACCCGGGAAAGGCGCCACGGAATGCGGTGCCGTGGCCGCGGTGTTCCTGCCGCCGGGGAAGAAAAAGGGCGACGAGTGGATGGTGTGGGATTCCGCGGAAGATCCCTGCGAGGATGCGAAGTAGCGGCGATCGAGCGAATCGGCCGGGAATTCAGACACTTGTTCATCCAGTAATTCACCGCCGCCACACCTGTATGGACGCCCCGGCCAGCCGCCGATAAGGTTTGGCTCATGCCGCTCCCCCAGTTCCATCCCGCCGTACAGGCGTGGTTTTCTCACGCGTTTCCCGGCGGCGCCACCGCCGCACAGCTCGATGCCTGGCCCGCCATCGCGGGCGGCGGGCATGCGCTGATCGCGGCGCCGACGGGCTCGGGCAAGACGCTGGCGGCGTTCCTCGCGGCGATCGATTCGCTGATGCGCGAGGGCGCGGCGGGGCAACTGCAGGACGTCACGCGTGTCGTGTACGTGTCGCCGCTCAAGGCTCTGTCGAACGACATCCAGCGCAATCTCGATGCGCCGCTCGAGGGCATTTCGAAGGAATTGATCTCGCTCGGCCTGCAGGCGCCTCCGATCCGCGCGCAGGTGCGCACGGGCGACACGTCGCAGACCGAGCGCGCGATGATGCGGCGCGTCCCCCCGCACATCCTCGTGACGACGCCCGAGTCGCTCTATCTACTGCTCACCAGCGTGTCCGGGCGCGAGATGCTTTCGACGGTGCGCACCGTGATCGTCGACGAAATCCATGCCGTCGCGCAGACCAAGCGCGGCGCTCACCTCGCGCTCACCCTCGAGCGCCTCGCGTCGAACGCCGCGCAACCGATCCAGCGCATCGGTCTCTCCGCGACCCAGAAGCCCATCGAAGTCGTCGCCCGGTTCCTGGTGGGGGCTGCCCCCAATACCACCATCGTCAACAGTGGGCACGTTCGGGAGCGCGACATCAACCTCGTGATCCCGCCGGTGCCGCTCGAGGCGGTGATGTCGGGGGAAGCCTGGGGCCTCGTTTACGATCAGCTCGCACAGTTGATCAGCGAGCACCACACCACGCTGGTCTTCGCGAACACGCGCCGCATGGTCGAGCGGGTCTCGCGTCATCTCGCAGAGCGCCTCGGTGAAACCGCGGTCGCCGCGCATCACGGATCGCTTTCGAAGGAGACGCGTTTCGACGCCGAACAGCGCCTGAAGGCCGGGTCGCTCAAGGTCATGGTCGCCACCGCATCGCTCGAGCTCGGCATCGACATCGGCGACGTGGAGCTCGTCTGCCAGCTCGGCAGCCCGCGCAGCATCTCGACCTTCCTGCAGCGTGTCGGCCGCGCCAATCACTCGGTCGGCGGCGTGCCGAAGGGCCGCATCTTTCCGGCGAGCCGCGACGAGCTGGTCGACTGCACCGCACTGCTGGATGCCGTGCGGCGCGGCGAACTCGACGCGCTGCAGATCCCCGAGCACCCGCTCGACGTGTTGTCGCAGCAGATCGTCGCCGAAGTCTCCGCGCGCGAATACGGCGAAGACGAGTTGTTCGAGCTCGTGCGCCGCGCCTGGCCGTACCGCAACCTCGAGCGCAAGGACTTCGACGCCGTCGTGCGCATGCTCGCCGACGGCATCGCCACGCAGCGCGGCCGTCGCGGAGCCTATCTACACCGCGATGCCGTCAACAAGGTGCTGCGCGCGCGCAAGGGCGCGCGGCTCACCGCGATCACCTGCGGCGGCGCGATCCCGGACAACGCCGATTACCAGGTGATCCTCGAGCCCGCCGGCATCTTCGTCGGCACGCTCAACGAAGACTTCGCGATCGAAAGCCTTGCGGGCGACGTCTTCCAGCTCGGCAACACGTCGTACCGCATCCTGCGTGTCGAGGCCGGCCGCGTGCGGGTGGAAGACGCGAAGGGCCAGCCCCCCACGATTCCATTCTGGCTCGGCGAAGCGCCCGCGCGCACCGATGAACTGTCCGCAGCCGTCTCGCGGCTGCGCGCCGACATCGAAGCGCTGCTGCCCGAGGTCAATGCGCAGACGCTGGCGAGCGCGATCGAAAACGCGGCGACGCGTTACCAGCTACCCGAGCCCGCGGCCCGCCAGCTCGTCGAATACCTCGCCGGCGCGAAAGCGGTGCTGACCCGACTACCGACCCTCGACACGCTCGTGTTCGAACGATTCTTCGACGAATCCGGTGGCATGCAGCTCGTCATCCACGCGCCGTTCGGCGCGCGCGTGAACCGCGCCTTCGGACTCGCGCTGCGCAAGAAGTTCTGCCGCACGTTCAACTTCGAGCTGCAGGCCGCGGCCACCGAGGACGCGATCGTGCTGTCGCTCGGCGAGACGCACAGCTTCGAACTCGAAAGCGTCGCGCGCTTCCTCAACAGCAAGACCGTCGAGGACACGCTCATCCAGGCGATGCTCGACTCCCCGATGTTCGGCGCGCGCTGGCGCTGGAATGCGAGCATCTCGCTCGCCATCCGCCGGTCGTCCGGCGGCAAGCGCACGCCGCCCAACATCCAGCGCATGGCGGCCGAAGATCTGATCGCGGTCGTCTTCCCCGACCAGATCGCCTGCGCCGAGAACCTCTCCGGTCCGCGCGAGATCCCCGATCACCCGCTGGTGAAGCAGACGCTGCAGGACTGCCTGCACGAGGCCATGGACATCGATGGCCTCAGAAACCTGCTGCGCGGTCTCGAGGGCGGCGAGATCAAGGTCGTCGCGCGCGACCTACCGCAACCTTCGCCGCTCGCCGCGGAAATCCTCGGCGCGCGGCCCTATGCCTTCCTCGACGATGCGCCACTCGAAGAGCGCCGCACGAACGCCGTTTCCCAGCGCCGCTGGCTCGACCCCGAAACCGCGGCGGACATGGGCCGGCTCGATCCCGCGGCCATCACCCAGGTGCGCGAGGAAGCGTGGCCCGACGCCGCGACACCCGACGAGCTGCACGACGCGCTCAACACCCAGGGCCTCGTCACGGAAGCCGAGGGCAACTCCAACAACTGGACGCGCCATCTCGAGGCGCTGATCGCCGCGAACCGCGCCACACGCCTCACCGACGGTACGCACACCTTCTGGGTCTGCGCCGAATGTCTGCCGATGATCCAGGCTATCTACCCGCAGGGCCGGATCGATCCGCAGATCAGCGCACCCGCGGACCATGCCGCGAAGACCTGGTCGCGCGAGGATGCCATCCGCGAGCTCGTGCGCGGCCGGCTGCAGGCGCTCGGCCCGGTCACCGCGCGCGATCTCGCCGACTCGCTCGCCCTGGGGTCGACCGACATCGACGTGACGTTGCTCGAACTGGAGAGCGAGGGGTTCGTGCTGCGCGGCCAGTTCACTCCCGAGGCCACGCTCGAGTGGTGCGAGCGGCGCCTGCTCGCGCGCATCAACCGCTACACCATCAAGACGCTGCGCGCCGAGATCGAGCCCGTGTCGCCCGCGGACTTCATGCGTTTCCTGCTCGAGTGGCAGGGCGTGACGCGCGTGCCGAAGCCCGAAGGGACCGAGAGTCTCGCCGCGGTCATCGCGCAACTCGAGGGATACGAAATGCCGGCCGCCGCGTGGGAGGGCGACATCCTGCCCGCGCGCCTCAACGAATACGATCCGCACTGGCTCGACAGCCTGTGTCTCTCCGGGCGTGCGCTCTGGGCGCGACTGACACCCGCGAAGAGCGCGGGCGCCGCGCCGGTGCGTACGACGCCGATCGCACTCGTCACCCGGAAGAACTGGTCGCTGTGGAACGCGCTGGCGGCCGCGCCGCACGAAGAACTGCAGCTCTCACACGGCGCGCGCGCGATGCACGACTATTTCAGGGAAAACGGCGCGTCCTTCTTCGACGACCTCGTGAGCGGCACCAAACTACTGCGCTCGCAGGCCGAGACCGCGCTCGGCGAGCTGGTCTCCGCGGGCCTCGTCAATGCCGACAGCTTCAGCGGACTGCGCGCGTTGCTGATTCCCTCGGACAAGAAACGACAGCTCGTCGCGCGCCGCCGCCGCGTCGCGCTGTTCGGGCTCGAGGATGCCGGGCGCTGGAGCCTGATCCGCAAGGGCCACAAGACCGAAGACACCGCGGCGCTCGAGCAGGTGGCCGAGATCCTGCTGCGCCGTTACGGCGTCGTGTTCCGCCGCGTGCTCGAACGCGAGGCGGACTGGCTGCCGCCCTGGCACGCGCTGCTGCGCGTGTTCCGGCGGCTCGAAGCGCAGGGAAAGATCCGCGGTGGCCGCTTCGTCGCGGGCATGGCGGGCGAGCAATACGCGCTGCCGGATGCGGTCGCGTCGTTGCGCGCCATCCGCAGGCAGGAACCCAAGGGCGATTTCGTTTCGCTGAGCGCGGCGGATCCGCTCAACCTCACCGGCATCATCACGCCGGGCGAGCGGGTGCCCGCGCTCGCGAAGAACCGCGTGCTTTATCGCGATGGCGTGCCGGTCGCGATCCACGCGGGCGGCGAATCCAATTTCATCGTTGCGATGGAGCCGGGTCGCGAATGGGAAGCCCGGCAGGCGCTGCTCAGGAAAAACCTGGTTCCCGCTTCATCGCGGGCTTCCTGAATTCAAGGCTGGATGTCCAGGCGGGCGGTCCATGTGCCGTCCATGGCACGACTTTGACCGTCCTCGGCGTGCAAATGCACGCGACTACATGGATGTGTCGCGAGATCGGGATTTCTCCCACCCCAATTCGACAATAATTCGCGAACGGCCAAAAATCTTGAAGGAAGATCGTAGCCGGGCGGTCGCCTGGCCCTCAGAAGCGGGAGGGCATGACCGCGTCGTCGTCGTCGTGGATCGACGTGGCCAGCCGGAAGTAAACGCGGCGGGGAGCGGCGTTGGTTCCGCTGGGCGGCGTGATGTAGACGACGGCATACCGCTGCATGCCGATGTCGGTCATTTCATGAGGCTCCGCGCCCCAATTCGGGTAGTGCTGGCGCAGCCAGCGTCGGATGTACCGGTCCACCATGACCTCGGAGGTACCGATGACGCGGACCGCGTTGTCGGGCGTGGCGCCCGGCGCGCTGGGATCCGGCAGGTGGATCTGCGCACTGGCCGAGCCGGCGGCGCCTAACAAAGTGCAGAGAATCAACGCGCTCCGGAAAGTCTTCATACGCACCCCCAGTGAAACCAATAGATCACAGCCCTCGAAGGGGCGTCAATCGCACCTGCGCCGGCCCACTCGTGGGGCAATGACGCATCGCGAGTTAGACGCCGAAACTCAGCAAAATCATGGTCATGCCATGCCGATTTTTCCGGCTGCCTGCCGGAACGTGGCGTCGGCATCGGGCCCGAAGCGGAACGCAGCCAGAAAATCACCAATGCTGTAGTCGGACACTCGCTCGCGGATCTTGCGGGTGTATTCGTGGGCCTCGGTGATCCTGCCGGCGAGCGCCAGCGAAAACGCCGCGATGGCCATGATGTGGTGATGCGCATTGGGCCGCGCCGCGGCCTTGATGGCCCAGTCGGCCGCCTGCTCGTATTCACCGAGCCGCACGAGGCTGATCGAGCGCGAGGCTAGCATCGCGAACAGCAGGGGATCGAACGGCGACAGGTGCCGGGAATGATCCGAGAACGAGATCGCGGCGCGCGGATCCCCCGACTGCCCGTGCACGAACGCCAGCGTGTAGTGCGCCATTGCGTAGTTAGGGCTCAGGTCCACCGAGCGTTCCAGTTCGGTCACCGCCTGGTCCTGCTTGCCTCTCAGCCACAGTGCGCGGCCCATGGCCCAGTGCGCCGCCGGATCGCGGTCGTCGATCATGACGCTCCTGCCCGCCGCCTCGAAGGCGCGGTCGATCTCGGGTTCTGGATTCTTCCAGCCGAGGAACGCATTCTGGAAGTGCGCGAACGACAGGCCCGCGTACGCGCGCGCGAAGGTCGGATCGAGCTCGACGGCCTGCGCGAAGAACTGCCGCGCGCGCTCGTTGTCGGCCTTGTTGAAACGGTAGACGTGCCACAGGCCGCGGTGATGCGCTTCCCACGCGTCGAGCGACGTCGGTGGCTTGAGGATGGCGCGATTGCGCTCGAGCATCTCGATCTCGTGCGCGACGGAGGCGACGATACGGTTGCCGAGCTCGTCGAGGACGTCCAGAGCTCCTTCGAGTTTCTCGTCGAACACGTCGGCCCAGATGATGCGCGCGGTGCGCGTCTCGACGAGCTCCGCGCCGACGTGGATACGTTTGTCGGTGCGGCGCACGGAGCCGCTGACCACGTAGTCCACGTTGAGCATGCGCCCGGCTTCCTCGGGTCCGATGTTGCGATCGCGCAGCGCGAACGTGCTGCCCTGCGCGATCACGAACATGCTTCGCAGTTTCGCGAGGCGTGTCGTCACGTCGTAGGCGAGGGCATCGGCCGCACCGCCGCGCCGGTCGGCATCGCTCGATCGGTCGTCGAACGGCATCACCGCGATCGATGCGCGGCGATGCTCGGCCGGCGAGGGCGTCACGCGCGCGATTTCGACCGGCGTCGTCTCGATCAGGCTGGCGCTGACGATCTCGTGCGCGGGACCGGGTGCGCGGGTGGCGGCGGCCTTGCCGCGCGCCTGGCGCCACATCTCGCGCAGCGGCGCGGTCTCGAGCCCGTCCGCCTCGAATAGTTTGATGGCGCTGGCGAGATGGGCCTCGCCCTCGGCGATACGGTTCTGCAGCGCGAGGGAGGTCAGCAGCAACTCGTGGGCGCTGCGATCGAACGGGGAGAGCTTGAGCCACTGCTCCAGGTAGGGCGCGGCCTCGGTGTGCGGCAATGCGCGCGAAAGATTCTCGAGCAGTACCGTGTGGATGCCGCGGAAGCGGCGGCGCTCCGCCGTGATCCAGGCATCGAACATCGGACTGCGGGCGATTTCGAGCCCTTCGAGCAGATCGCCGGCGAACAACCCAGCGAGCTCGCGCTGCGACTCGGCGCTCAGCTTGCGGATGCCGTGCTCGGGCGCGCGCGTCGCGTCCAGCGCATCCACGCGGCAATCCGACAGGTCGAGCCGGATCGAATTGCCCGACGCGACGACGCGGGTGTGCTCCTCGTCGTCGATGAGTCCGCGGATCTTCGACAGGCACCAGCGCAACTCGCCGCGCGGGTCGTTGGGGACGTCCCACAGCAGCTCGCAGATCTGCGACCGGGTCGCCGGCCGGGCGGCGAGCACGAGATAGCCGAGCAGCGCACGCACCTTGCGCGACGCCGGGAGCTTCAGGACTTCGCCATTTCGCGACACTTCCAGGCTGCCGAGCAAGCGCAGGCGCAACGATTCCACGGGCTTTTCCACGCTCGCTACCACGCCGGGCCTCTAACTTCGCAATCGTTGAGATGGAGGAGGGGTCGCATGAACGTCAGTTTGAGTCGCAACGCACCGCGGGTGAACCAATGGGCCGTCCGGAGTCGCCAACAGGCGGCCTGGGCGGGCGGAGATTATGCCGCTGTCGGTAGTTCGCTGCAGTTGGTGAGTGAAGAACTCTGCGAAACCATGAATTTGTACCAGGAGTCGCGGATCCTGGACGTGTCCGCCGGGAACAACCACGCCTCGTTGGCCGCTGCGCGACGCTGGTGCGACGTCACCTGCACCGACAGCGCGCCGGACCTGAGGGACCGGCACTCGACGCGGCTGGAAGCCCGCAATCTGGGGGTGCGGTTCGTCGACGGGGATGCCGATGCGTTGCCTTTCGGCGACCAGAGCTTTGACGCCGTCCTGTCTGCTTTCGGCGCGATGTTCGCGCTGGACCAGGACCGCGCCTCGGCCGAGCTGATCCGGGTGTGCCGTCGCGGCGGGCAGGTGGGCCTGGCCAACTGGACTCCCCATGGATTCATCGGCGAGCTGTTCCGGCTGATCGGCAGCCACACGGGATCCGCGGGCGCGAACCTGGCCGCCTTCGACTGGGGCACCAACACGTGTCTCGCAAGGTTGTTTGGCGCGTACGGCCGCATCGAATCCGTCGTGAGGAAGGTCGCGTTCCGCGCCCGTACGCCGGCGGAGTGGGTCGACCGGTTCCGGTCGAGCTACGGGCCGGTACTCAAGTCGCTCGCGGCGCTCGATGCGGTCGGTCAGCGCGCGCTGCGCGGAGACCTGCTGGAACTCGTGGCGCGCTTCAATCGCGCGAAAAATGGATCGATGGTCCTCGACGCGGAATACCTCGAGGTCGTGATCACGAGGCGTTGAAGAAACGTGCGGCGCATCCATCCGCCCCTGCGGCCCCCGGCTGGCCGATTTGGCGCCGGGGAGGCATTTACTTGCCAGGGCTCGGACGAATAGGCGTATCTTGGCTCCAGGCTTGTGATTCTTCGTATTGACCGTCCCTGAACCTGAGCGCTGTCCGAACGCGCCAACGGTCAGAGTCTGCCACGCGATCCTTCGCGATCCGATCCGCCGGAATCCCGCGGGTCCACCTGAATTCTGGATCACTGCAATGACGAAACTGTACGTTGGCAACCTGCCGTTCAACGCCACGGAAGATTCCGTGCGCGCAATCTTTGCCGAACACGGCGCGGTCGAAAAGATCGCGCTCGTGAACGATCGTGAGACCGGCCGCCCACGCGGTTTCGGGTTCGTGGAAATGACGAGCTCGGACGCCGCGCGCGCCATGCAGGCGCTCGACGGCCGCGACTTCGGCGGCCGCCCGCTCAAGGTCAACGAAGCGCAAGACCGTCCGCGCGGCGGCGGTGGCGGTTACGGACGGCGTTGAGCCCCGGTGCCGATGCTGCGCCTGAGTTTCCGTTCACCGATCGGCGAGGCTCCGACGCGCACCGCTGCCGCATTCTTCCGGTTTTGCGCCGACGGAACGTTACGCGGGCCGGAAAACTACGTCGTGGCGCGTTGCGTCGGCGGCACCTGGACCATGGGTGGGCGTTCGCACCGCGAGCTCGACTGCGAAGGTCCCGTGAAGCTGCGAGTATTGATGGGTGCGCTCGACGCGCCGTTGTTGCTCGGGCCTTTCACGCAGGTGCGCTCGGCCGCCGGCATGCTCTACGGCGACGAACGTTGTCTCAACGTCTATCTTCCCGGCCGGAATCCCGCCACGCAGGCCGGCTGCCACGAGCTGACGATGCTGCCGGTGGAGGCCGCGTGAACCATGGCGAAGACTAACTACCATCAGCTCAGGCGCCAGAAGGAAACGGCGCGCAAGGCGCGGCAGCAGGAAAAGCTCGCCCGCAGGCAGGCGCGCGCCGCCGAAGCGCCCGACGCGGATCCCGCGGCGGATCCGGCCGCACCGCCCGCGGATGCGCCTCCGGCGGACCCGAAGGAGGCGCCGTGAGATTCACGAGCACGAACAGCCGCAACCAGATTCGCGAGCGGCAGCGCCGCGATCGCGCGACCGCGCAGGCCTTGCGCAGCGCGTATCCGCATTTCGCCTCGCTGCGCATCGAGTTCGATTTCAGCGAACCGGGCGTCGCTGCGCCCGCGCCGCAGGTCCTGGTCCTGCATCCGCCTTCACAGGCCTACTTCGTGTTCCCGTGCCCGTACTCCGACTGCGATGGCGAGTTCGACCTCACGAGTGTCATCGCCGGGCTGTCCCGCTCGGGCGACGCCAATTGCGAAGGCCATCAGCGCTGCGGTGGGCAACGCGTTCGCGAGCGTGGACGCGTCCCCTGCGACCTGACACTGGAATATTTCATCGCTCCGGAATTCAACGTTCAACGGGCTGGCGGCTGAAACTCACGTCGCGCTGCCCGCGCGAGTGCGCACCCATCCTGTAACGGGTCCCCAAGGCAGGCCCGGCACGTTTCCACGGCGCCATCCACGCCCACTCCCACGCCGCCTGCCCAGGATGGCGGCTTCACCATCCGGGAGTGACATCATGTTCAAGCGCATTGGCATCTTCGTTTATGGCGTCGTCTGTTACGTCCTGTTCCTGGGCGCGTTCCTCTACGCAGTCGGATTCATCGGCAATTTCGGCGTGCCGCGCACGCTCGACTCCGAACCGGGCGGCGCGTTCCTGCCGAGCCTGCTGATCAACCTGGGATTGTTAGGACTGTTCGCCGTCCCGCACAGCGTGATGGCGCGACCGGCATTCAAGCGCAGGCTCACGCGTATCGTGCCCACGTCGGCCGAACGCAGTACCTACGTGCTGGTCTCGAGCCTCACGCTGATTGCGCTCTTCGCCCTCTGGCAGCCGCTCGGCGGCGAAGTCTGGACGGTGATGGATCCAACCCTGCGCGGCGTGCTCTGGGGCGGCTTCGCCTTCGGCTGGTTGCTCGTGCTCGTGTCCACGTTTCTGATCAACCATTTCGATCTGTTTGGTCTGCGACAGGTCTGGTTGCAGCTCGTCGGCCGGCCTTACACGGAGATCGGATTTCGCACGCCAGGGCCGTATCGCTACGTGCGTCATCCCCTGTATGTCGGCTGGTTCTTCGCTTTCTGGTCGACGCCCACGATGACCGTGTCGCACCTGGTTTTCGCCGTCGCGACGAGCGCGTACATCCTGATCGCGATCAGGCTCGAGGAGCGCGACCTGGTCGCCCACCTGGGCAATGCGTACCAGGAATACCGCGAGCGCGTGCCGATGCTGATGCCGTTCGCTCGCCGCCGCTACGAGGATGGCCGCCTGCAAGTCGCCGCACGCAAGGCGCGCTGACCCGTCGGCGTCCGGAATCGGCGCCAGTGCCGGAGGGCTCGCGGCCGCGGGGCTGCGAGCCCGTTTTGACATGTGCTGGCCCGGGAATTGCTGCAAAAAGGAATGCAGCGCGCAAAAACCGCTCACGCGTGACGGCGGCTCATGGATTGATTTACTGTACTCCCGTACGTTGACACGGAGGTTTCGGCAAGAAGAAGAAAATCAGTTTTCAGGGGGGGGTCATGAAGAACGTATCGGTCGCGACTCACGATCGCGAAGCACACTGGCAGGCGACTCGCGCCGAGCTGGAATCCATTCAAAGGCGCGGCAATCTCGTCACGACGATCGGGCTCGTCCTGTTGTGCGTGCTGCTGTGGGCCAACGTCGTGGAATGGCGGCAAATCACGTTGAAGAGCATTCTCTGGACGTCGGCGACGCTGTGTATCGTCGCGGCGGGAACCTGGTTCGTAGTGACCAGCCGGCGGAAACTCGCCGAGTCGCGTGGGCTGATCTGCAGCGCTTGCAGCTACCGGCCGCACGACACCGAAATCGGCGACGTCATCGAAACGCGCGTGTGCCCGCGCTGCGAAACGCCGCTCGGACAGTAAGCCAGGGCAAACAAAAGGCCGCCTTCCTTCGCGGGAAGAGCGGCCTTCTCTTTTCTTCAGAGGACAGACTTCAAGCCTGTCCCCTTCAGGATGCCGATCAGTCTTCGATCAGGAAGCTGCGCAGCTGCTCGCTGCGGCTCGGATGACGCAGCTTGCGCAGCGCCTTCGCCTCGATCTGGCGGATGCGCTCGCGCGTGACATCGAACTGCTTGCCGACCTCTTCCAGCGTGTGGTCGGTGTTCATGTCGATGCCGAAGCGCATGCGAAGCACCTTGGCTTCACGCGGGGTCAGTTGCGCAAGCACCGAGTGAGTCG
>JAEZCN010000147.1 GCA_023433515.1 Pseudomonadota bacterium | reverse complement strand
CAGCTCGCACGAGCTGCGCAACGCCATCGCGGTGCTCGAGACCGCGCGTCGTCGTTTACTGAAATACAAAAGGTCTCCGCATGGAAACTGAAGCCACCACGATCCAGAAAGCCGCCGACCTGCTCGGCAAACTACGCGCCAGCATCGGGGAAGCGATGGTCGGGCAACACCGCGTCATCGAGGAAGTCGTGCTCGCGCTGGTCGCGTCGGGACACGTGCTCATCGAAGGCGTTCCCGGTCTCGGCAAGACGCTGCTGGTGCGCGCGATGTCGCAGGCCTTGCAACTCACCAATGGCCGAGTGCAGTTCACGCCCGACATGATGCCCTCGGACATCACCGGCCACGCGGTGCTCGATCCGAAGACCATGGAGATGCGCGTGGTGCGCGGACCGGTGTTCACGCACCTGCTGCTCGCCGACGAGATCAATCGCGCGCCCGCGAAGACGCAGAGCGCGCTGCTCGAGGTCATGCAGGAATTCCAGGTTACGCTCGAAGGGCAGACACATGCGCTGCCGAAACCGTTCATGGTGCTCGCGACCCAGAACCCGGTGGAGACCGAGGGCACCTATCCACTGCCCGAAGCGCAGCTCGACCGCTTCCTGTTCAAGATCGAGATCGATTATCCCTCGCTCGAAGACGAGGTGGGCGTCGTGATCCGCGCGACCGCCGACCAGCCCGGCGACGAACTACCGTTGTCGAAGGTCGTGCCGGTGCTCAACGAGCGCGCGGTTTCGAGCCTGCAGCTCATCGCGGCGCGCCAGCGCGTGGACCAGCAGGTCGTCGACTACGCCGTGCGGATCGCGCGCGCCACGCGCGAATGGGCCGGCCTCGCGCAAGGTGCGGGTTCGCGCGGTCCGCTGGCGCTGGTGCGCGGCGCGCGCGCGGTCGCGCTGCTCGAGGGACGCAACTTCGTGATCCCGGACGACGTCAAGCGCATCGCCATCCCGGCGCTGCGCCATCGCATCGCGCTGGCGCCGGACGCGCTGCTCGAGGGCCGCAAGCCCGACGAACTGCTCGCCGCGATCATCGACAGCGTGGCCGCGCCCCGCGTCTGATGCGACTCGCGCTCATACCGAGCAGGCTGTGCGTCACGCTGCTGGCGGTCGGCGCGGCGGCGGCCATTGCCGCGTTGTCGTTCGGCGTGCCCCGCGCCCCGGTCGCTTTCGCGTCCGGCGCATACGCGCTCGCGCTCGCCGCGCTCACCGTGATCGACTTCTTCGTCTCGCGCCGCGCCTGGGCGCGCGCCGAGGTGCGATTGACGCGGCGCCTGCCGTCGGCATTCGCGATCGGCGTGAAGCGGCCCGTTCACGTCCAGCTCGAGGCGGGCGGTCGGCACGAGTGGCGCTGCCAGTTGTTCGATCATTGCGATCCCAGCCTCGAAGCGGCCGGCCTTCCCGCGAAGGTCACGCTGTATCCGAAGAAGCGCACCGAGGTCACCTACGAAGTCGTGCCGACCCGGCGCGGCGACATCGACTTCGCGCCCGCGGACCTGCGCGTGCGCTCGCGGTTGGGACTGTGCGACCTGCTCGAGCGCCTCGGCGGCGTCGACGCGCGCCGCGCCTATCCGGATTTCGCGCAGGTCGCGCGTTATGCCTGGCTCGCGGGCGACCGCCGCCTGCAGGAAATCGGCATCAAGACCTATCAGCAACGCGGTGAAGGCACCGACTTCAAGCAGCTCGCGGAGTACCGCTACGGCGACCCGGTGCGGCACATCGACTGGAAGGCGACGCTGCGCCAGAACAAGCCGATCCTGCGCGAGTTCCAGGACGAACGCGACCAGTGCGTCATGTTGCTCGTCGACTGCGGGCGCCGCATGCGCGCGTACGACGTCGAACACGGCGTGAGGAGCGGCCACTTCGACCAGGTGTTGAACGCGGTGATGCTGCTGTCGTACGTGGCGCTCAAACAGGGCGACGCGGTCGGCGCCCTCACCTTCGGCACGCCGCCCGGGGACTCGCGGGTTTTCGCGCCGCGCAAGGGTGCGCATGCGCTGAACGCGCTCATGGGCGAGTTGTATTCCGTGCAGCCCAGTGCGACGCATTCCGACTATCTATCCGTCGCGCAGAACCTGCTGCTGCGCCATCACAAGCGCTCGCTCGTGATCGTGATCACCAATTTCCGCGACGAGGATTCGAGCGAGCTCGGACAGGCGCTGCGCCTGCTGCGCACGCGCCACCTGGTGTTGCTCGCATCGCTGCGCGAGCGCGTGGTCGGCGAGCTGATGTCGCAGGCCATCTCGTCGGCCGACGCCGCGCTCGACGTCGGCAGCGCGCATCTCTACGAACAGGCGCGCCGCGACGCGTTCAACCGACTGGCCGCGCGCGATGCGCTGATGGTGGATGCCGAACCGCAGAATCTCGGCATCGAACTCGTCAACCGTTACAACGCGGTGAAACGCGCCGGCCTGCTCTGATCAGCCGCGCCACCCCGGCAGTTCGTCCAGGTATTCGCGGCAAATGCCGCCGAGCCGCACGGTGAAATCGTCGATCCTGCGGACGAAGACGATGCGCCCGCGCGCGATTCCATAAATCAACGTGACCAGCACCAATCCCAGTCCGATGGGAACCAGGACCGGCGTCGTGGGCGAGACGAACACCAGGAAGATCCCGAGCACCGGACCCAGTGCGCCCACCGCGATCGCGATCCCACGATGCTGCTTGTGCCTTTCACACAGCCCGGGATTCACGTCCGCCGTCCGGCGCACCATCAGCGCGACGATGATGTATAGGATCCCCCAGAAGAAGACCAGCAGATAGAGCGCCGGGTGATGCCAGTACACCTTTCGTGTCTTCGTCGGCTGGTGCGCCGGCGCATTGCATTTCACGCAGCGTGCCGGCAGCGACGCGTCGTACGCCATGACCAGATCCCGACCATCGCTCCAGACTCCCGTGGAGGTCGTGTTCGGCGCGTGGACTGATTTCAAAACGGCCTGCGAAGGCGCGTAGGGATTCGGATTCCGGTCGGACATTCAGGGGCATCTGCCGTCACGCGCGGAAGAGTGACACCTGTCGCACAACCGGTGCCTTGACCCTTTTCCGTGGCCACGCGGGCGCGCACACTACGGCGACGAAGAAGAACGTGGGGTCTCGCATGGAACACGTCTATCCACCCGGCCCGGCCGCGGTGCCGCCAAACCTGACAGCCGCCAGCGCCGCATACAAGCGCCACGCGTGGCTCGCGATGCTCGGACTCGCGACGTTCATCGTGATGTACTTCGCGCTGTCCACCTGGTTCGCCTGGACGGCGTGGCGCATCGCGAGCGGGATGTTCGGCGCCGACGGCGACTTCGACCTGTGGGGATTCGTCGCCGCGTTGTGCGCGGCGTTCCTCGCGGTGTTCATGTTCAAGGCGCTGTTCTTCATCCAGCATCGCTACGAGATAGACGACATCGAGGTCACGCGCGACCAGCAGCCGCGGCTGTTCGAATTCATCGACCGCCTCGCGGATGAAGCGCGGGCGCCGCGCGCGCACAAGGTGTATCTCTCGCCGCGGGTCAACGCGGCGGTGTTCTACGATCTCTCGCTGCTGAACCTGATCATCCCGTCGAAGAAGAATCTCGAGATCGGCCTCGGACTCGTAAACGTCGTGACGCTCGGCGAGCTCAAGGCCGTGCTCGCGCACGAGTTCGGCCACTTCGCGCAGCGTTCCATGGCGGTCGGCCGCTGGGTATACATCGCGCGCCAGATCGCCGGGCACGTCGTCTCGCGGCGCGACGCGCTCGACCGCCTGCTCCAGCAGCTCTCGCGTTTCGACCTGCGCGTCGCGTGGATCGGCTGGATCCTCTCGATCATCGTCTGGTCGATCCGCTCGATGATGGACGTGTTGTTCCGGGTCGTGCTGCTCGCCGAACGCGCGCTGTCGCGCCAGATGGAATTCCAGGCCGATCTCGTGGCGGTGTCCCTCACCGGCAGCGATGCGCTGATCCACGCGTTGCACAAGCTCAACGCGGCGGACGACGCCTGGGACAAGACCCTGTCGTTCGCGAGCGGCGAAGCCGGCGACAAGCGTCGCGTGACGGACCTGTTTTCCGTACAGTCCCGGATCATCGATCGAATGCGCGAGATCCTGAATCAGCCCGACTACGGCGTGGTACCGCCGATGCCGGAGAACGCGCGCGAAATGCACCGCGTATTCAAGACGGAGCTCGCCCAGCCGCCGCGCATGTGGGCCACGCATCCGCCGAGCGCCGATCGCGAACGCAATGCGAAGAGCCGCTACGTGCCGGCTCCGATCGACGAGCGCAGCGCCTGGGCGGTGTTCGACAATCCGCGGAGCCTGCGCGAGCGCATGTCGGCACACGTGTTCCGGGACGCCGAGCTCGCGGTGCAGACCACCGAGGAGACGTTCGCGCATCTCGAGAAACAATACGGCCGCGCGTTCCTCGATCGCGCCTACCGCGGCGCATACCTGAATCGTTCCCCGGTGCGGCACGTGGGCAGCGTCGCGAAGCTCTACGGCACGACGATGCCGACGAGTGAAGCCGCGCGCGTCATCGCGACACTTTACCCGGAGAGCCTGGCGCAGGACGTCGAGCTGCTCAACGAGAAGCTCGGCGAAAAACATGCGCTCGAGGCGTTGCGCGACGAGATCGCGCAGGCACCGGGCGGAGTCATCCAGCACGGCGGCGAGGAACTCCGCCGCGCCGACCTGCCGCGCGTCATCGCCTCGCTCGAGGGCGAGATCGACGCGGTGCGCGGCCGGATCGAAGCGCACGACGAACGCTGCCGCGCCGCTCACCTGGCCGCCGCGCGTTCCCTGCAGAAGGGATGGCCGGAATACCTGCAGGGTCTGGCCGCGGCGCTGCATTACGCGGATCACTCCGAGGCCAACCTGCGCGACGTGCAGGGATACGTGGCCAACATCTACGGCATCGTCACCGCCGACGGCCGCGTGAGCTCGAACGAACTGACGCGGCTCATCGCGGGCTGCCAGCAGCTGCACGCCGTGCTGCAGCGGGTCTACGAAGAAGGACCGGGAATCACGCTCGATCGCACGCTCGCGCGCCGGCTCGAGACCGCGAACTGGATGGCGATGCTCGAGGAATTCAAACTACCGCCGCCCGGCCGCGAGAACATCGGCGAATGGCTCAACGTCATCGACGGCTGGGTGGGCGCCGCGCGCTTCGCGCTCGGACGGCTGCGCGACGCCGCGCTCGAGCAGCTGCTGCTCGCCGAAAGCCAGGTGGCGAAGTTCGTGCGCGATGCCGTCACTCCCGCGGACGCGCCGCCGGCATCCGTGATGCCGAAGGAGTACCAGACGCTGCTGCCCGGCAAGGAGCGTCCCCGCCAGAAGCGGCTCGACTGGTGGGACCGGTTCCAGACCGCCGACGGCACGCTTCCCACGATCGCGCGCTCGACGGTCGCGCTCGGCATCGTGGGCGGCGTCGTCGTCTTCGGCGCGAATGTCGGCGTCGCCCACATGACCATCTACAACGGGCTCGCGCAGCCGGTGTGGGTGGAGTATTCGGGTGAGAAGGTGCAGGCGTTGCCGAACTCTCCCGTGACGGTGACGACGCCCACCTCCGGCACGCTCAGCGTGCGCGCGCTCACCGAAGACGAGCGCGTCATCGAATCGTTCGAGGAGGAACTGAACGGCGTGCGCGCGCACTACGTGTACAACGTCGCGGGCGCCGCGCCGCTGTACGAATGGACGGCGACCTACCACTCGTCGAGCGCCGCTGCCACGGCCGCCCCGCCGCAGGAACGGCCGATCGGAGCTTTGCGCTGGTCGAGGACCCGCGTCGATCACGTTTTCGAGGAGCCGCCGCAGACGATCAGCAGTTCCTCGGGGTACCGCAAGGTACTGGCGTCCGCGAGCGGATCGTCCCCCTGGCGACAGGTCGAGATGGTGCGCGACGATGCACAACGCGCGGACCTGGTCATGACGCACGTGCGCTGGGACGACACCCATTCGCCGCAGTTCATCGACTGGCTGCACGTCGCCGCGGCGCAACCAGGCTTCGAAACCGTATTCGCCGATCGCCTGAAGGAAACCGCGAACGACGTGGTGTTGCTGAGGTTCGAGCAGGACAGCGCGAAGGGTGAGAAACACGACGAGGTCTGCGCACGTCACCGCGCGCGCGCCGAATCGGCGCCCGAGGATCCTAACCTGCAGTATCTCGGCATTCGCTGCATCGACGACCCAGCGCAGCAGGAGGCGCGGTTTCTCGAGGCGCATCGCAAGTGGCAGGACCATCCCTGGCTCACGCTGGGCGCCGCGGCCACCTACGCGGAGGCCGGCGATTACCAGGCCGCGCTGTCGCTGTACGAGAAGGCGCGCCGCGGCGTGCGTCCGATGCAGGACTACCTCTCGCTGGAAACCGCGCGCATGCGAAGACTGGTGCTCGGCCGGGAGTCGAACCTGCGCGATCTCGCGCGAGCGTCGCAGGCGCTTTCGGCATTCGTGGCGATCGAGTCAGGAGTCGATATCGCGGGGACAGCGCTCGAACCCTATGGCGCCCTCGCGAGCGGCAATCTCGATGCCGCTTTCAAGAAGGCCAAGGCGAATGCCGAGGGCGGCGAACGCGTGCTGCGCCTCGTGGCGGCGTCGGACGGAGCGACTCGCGAGATGATGGACGCGGCGCTGGCGCTGGACCCCGGCGCGGCCGACTTCACCACTACGCTCTACATGTACGCACTCGCGTCGCGACTCGGCCGCGACACTTCCGCATTGGCCGCGCGCCTGATGACGGAATCCGGCGACCAGGCAGGGCCCATGATCGAGTTCCTCGATGCGTTGCGCGCTGGCGCCGAGCCCACCAGGGCCTATCCAGATCTGAACGTGAACCTGCGTTACCCCGCGCGGTATGCGGCGGTGGTACTGCTCGGGCAACGCGCGCCCGAAAGCTGGCGCCGGGAGGCGGCCAGCTCCTTGTTTGTCGGTGAGCGGGGATACCTCGCGGGGACCTGAGACTGCTGGACTCGTTCCAGCGAAACCGTAGGGATGTTAGGCCTCGGCCCGCGCCGAGGAACAATGTTCCGGAAACCGTTACGCCTTTGGATTGGGAATCAAACCAATCTTCAAGGAGTAATCGTAATGTCGTCTCACAAGTCTCTCGTGGCCTGCGCCACTCTTGCCCTGCTGTGTTCCTTTTCGGCGACGAATGTCGCGATCGCGGGCAGCGCCGCCGATACCGAGGTCGAATCCTGCGCGACCCAGAGCAGCGTGGTCGTTCGCTACATCGGGCACCCGGCCCGTTCCTCCAAGTACCCGCGGCGCATCAAGACGGCCTCGGCGTGCGTGGCCGACAAGGAAAGCGCCCCCAAGGCGATGACGTTAGCCAGTTTCCTCGACGCCCCCGGCGGCAAGGCGCTGGTCCAAGGCCGTACCGAAAAGGCCGGCCGCCAGATCGGCGATCGCGTCGACTCGGCGCGCGAAAAGACGAACCTCTGCGTGCTGCGCACCCTCGAGCGCAACTTCGCGGATGCGCGCGGTGCGTGCGATTCGGCCGTGACAGCGGCGGAGCGCTCCCGCTCGTTCGTCAAGCGCTGGGACCGCACGAAAATGCGACATGCGAACAAGGTCGCCACCGTGGCTCTGTCGAACCGGGCGGTGATGAACTGGCTGGCCGGCGATACCGGTGCTGCGTACGTGGATCTCGCGAACGCCCGCGCGATCGACCCGAAGGCCGAGTACGTCACCCGGAACCTCGACGTCGCGGTGCGCGTGCCCGCGCAGGTGCAACTGCCGGTCGATCCGTACCTGATCGGCTGACAGGGCGACGCAGGCAACCCGCAACGTGGGCGGGCCGGTCGAAAGACCGGCCTGCCTGCACTCTCGAAGGGCCCTGGAAGGCCTACCTATCCCCACCCGGGGGCGCAGATGCAGTAGGATCGCGCCCCCGAAACGCGTGGTGGCCGCCGCACGGATCGCTGGAGAAGTCCATTGCACGCTGAAGCAGCAACCCGCCTTGGCCGCGTTTTCGTCGGCCGTTCACGCGAGCGCGCGGCCCTGACCAGCGCGCTCGAAGCCGCGCAGGGCGGCCGCGGCACGTTGTGCCTCGTGAACGGCGAGCCCGGCATCGGCAAGAGCCGGCTGCTCGCGGAATTCGCCAATTTCCCCCCAAAATCCGCGGTGTGCATTCACTGGGGATTCGCATGGGAGGCCGGCGGAGCGCCGGCCTACTGGACCTGGATACAGGTGCTGCGCTCGATCCTGTCGCACGATTGCGGACGTGCGGCGCTCGAACAACAGCCGCATCTCGCGGCGCCGATCGGCGAGCTCGTACCCGAACTGCTGCCCGATGCCGCCGGACGCGGAGCGCAACTCGAACCGGAACAGGCGCGCTTCAGACTCATGGATGCCGTGTCGACCCTGCTGGTGTCGGCGGCCTCGCATTCGCCGCTGGTGCTGGTGCTCGAAGACCTGCACGCGACCGACGCCGATTCGCTCGCGTTGCTCGAATTCGCGATGCGCCAGCTGCACGCCTCGCGCGCGCTCGTCATCGGCACGTTCCGCGACGCGGAAATCCAGCGTCCGCGCATCGGCAACATCATCACGCGCCTCCGGCGCGGCGCCATCCAGCTCGGCCTGCGGCGTCTCGACCGCGACGAGATCCGCGAATACGTGGCGGCGTCGACCGGCAAACGTCCGCTCGAGCAGCAGGTCACCGAATTCGCGACGCTCACCGAGGGACATCCTCTCTACCTCGCCGAGGTCGTGGAACTTCGTCAGGCGCGCGGCAATCTGCGCGATGCGCCCGCGAGCATGCGCATGGCCATCCTCGAACGCGCCGCCGATCTGCCGACTGCGACGCGCGAACTGCTGGGAATGGCCTCGGTGCTCGGCCGCAGTTTCCATCCCAGCGTACTCGCGGAAACCATCGGCTGCGATCCCGCCGGACTGGAGCAACGCCTGCAGCCCGCGCTCGACTCGCATCTGCTCGAACTGGAATCGACCGGCTCCCTGCGTTTCGAGCACATGCTGGTACGCGAGGCATTTCACGAGTCGCTGTCGCCCGCGGAGCGTCGCGCTCTTCATCAACGCGAAGCACGACGCATGCAGTCGCGCGCCGAACCACACACGGTTCTGCCGTGGGCCGCCCTTGCGCAGCATCTCGAAGAATCGGGCGACGACGCGCGCGAGCAGGCCGTGGCGGCGTGGCGCCGCGCCGCGCAGGAAGCCGAGAACCGCCATGCATTCGACGACGCGGCGGTCTGCCTGAGCCGCGCGCTCGCCACGCTCGGAAACCAGAAGGATCATCCGTCGCTCGGCAGGCTGCTGCTCGAACTCGCGGCCGTGCAGATCCGCGCCGGCGATCTCGACGCCGGGCGCCGCAACAGCACCGAGGCATTCCACATCGGCGAGGCGCGCAGCGACGTCGAATTACTCGCAGACGCCGCGCTCACGTACGGCAACATCTTCACGTTCGGCAAGGTGGATCCGCGACTCGTGAACCTGCTGCGCACCGCCCTCGGGCGCATGCCGGAGAGCGACACGGACCGGCGCGCCCGCCTGCTCGCGCGTCTCGCCGGCGCGATGCAACCCGCGGCGGACCCGGCCGAGCCGGCCGCGCTCGCGCGCGAAGCGATCCGGATCGCGCGCGCGAATGGCAACGAGCGCACGCTGCTCAGGACCCTGCGCAGCGCGATCTCGGCGCTGATGGACCTCGGGGACCCGGTCGAGCGGCTCGCGCTCAACCAGGAGTACGTACGTCTCGCGCGCCAGCTCGATGACGTCACCGAGTGCATGCGCGGGTACATGCGGTCCTCCGTCGACGCGATGGAACTGGCGGACGCCGCGATCCTCGACGAAGCCATCGAGCAATGCGAGTCGGTCGCGGGGCAACTTCGCCTGCCTCACTACCAGTGGACCGCGGCGGCGCTCGCCGCGATGCGCGCCACGACTCGCGGCGATTTCGCACAGGCCGAAGCCGCGCTGGCCCGCGCGCGTCACTTCGCCGAACGCGCCCAGGACACGAACGCGAGTTTCACGTTGCTCGTGCAGCAGTTCGAGCTCGCGGCGATCACCGGCGACCAGGTCAGACTCGCGGACCTGTTCGCGCAGCTCGAGCGCCAGTGCGCCAATCTTCCGCAGGCGGAGCTCTATCTCAAACCCAACCTGCTCGCGACTGGCGTCACCGCGCTCGGCCGCGCGCCGGATCCCACCGCCATCGACGAGACATTCCTGAGGAACATCATCCGCTTCTCGGACATGGGGGCCTTGTCCAGCGTCGGCGAGTATCTCGTTGCCGTGCGCGACGAGCGGCTCGCGCGCATCGCGTACGAATCCATCGCACCGTACCGCGAGCGCTGCGGCCACTGGGGGCTCATGGGTCTGCGCTGGATGGGCCCGATCGCACGCGGCCTGGGACATCTCGCGGCTTACGTCGATTCCATGCGCGCCGCGCACGAGCACTTCGAGGCCGCGCTGCAGATCGCGCGCCGCATGAACGCGCGCCCGTGGATCGCGCGCATCTCGGTCGAATGGGTGGAGGTGGCGCGCCAGGCGGGAGAGGACGTCCCCCGCCTTGCCCAACTACTCGACGAGGCGCGCACCATCGCCTCGGAGCTCGGCCTGCACTCGCTCGAAGAGCGGATTCGCGCATGCGACAGTCCCGGCGCGCGCGGCGCCCCGGCGCGCAAGCCGGATGAAACCGCGATCCCGGCGGCGGGTTCGCCGGTCGTGCAATATTTCCGCCTGGCGCGCGACGGCGAACTGTGGGTGTGCGCCTGCGAGGGCCGCGAGTTCCGGCTGCGCGACAGCCGCGGAATGCAGATGCTCGCGCAGCTCGTATCCATGCCGGGTCGCGAGATCCACGTGCTCGACCTCATGGGCTCGTCGCCCGAAGGCGAAGTCGTCGACTCCGGCGACTGCGGCGAAATGCTCGACGAACGCGCTCGCCGCGATTATCGGCAGCGGCTCGAATCGCTGCGTGCCGACATCGAGGAAGCCGAGGGCCGCCACGATGTGGCCGCAGCCGAGGCGGCCCGCGAAGAGTTCGAACTGCTGAGCGCGGAGCTCGCGCGCGCCTTCGGCCTCAACGGGCGCGCGCGCCGCGCCGGCTCGAACGTCGAACGCGCGCGCGTCAACGTGCAGCGGCGGCTCAAACATGCCATGGACCGTATCGGCCAGGAATGTCCCACGGCCGGCCGCCACCTCGAATGGGCCGTGCACACGGGCTCGTTCTGCAGCTACCAGCCCCACTGAGGGGGCGACCTTGCGCCGTCAGGAACAATGTTCCGCGCCCAGTCACGCCTCAAGGGCAGGGAATGACACTGGAGCCAAACATGAAACCCGTTGATCGATATGGAAATACCGTTTCCGCCGGCAATCACTCGGCGCTGGACCTGTACGACCGTGCGGTCTCGCAGTTCGCGAACTACAGGGCGGACCCCATGGCGACCATCGACGAGGCCCTGAGCAGCGACCCAGGCTTCGTCATGGGGCATTGCTTCAAGGCCGGCCTGCTCGCCACCACCAGTGAACAGGGTTGCGAGGCCGGCATCGCCGCGACCCTGGATGCCGCCGACCGGCACATCGGCCACGCCCTGGAACGCGAGCGAATGCACCTCGGCGCGGCGCGCGCCTGGCTGAATCGCGACTTCGCGGGAGCGGCCAAGCTCTATGGCGACATCTGCGCCGAATATCCGCGCGACCTGCTGGCGTTGCAGTACGCCCACCTGCTCGACTTCCTGCTCGGCAACTCGACGATGCTGCGCGACCGCCCGGCGCAGGTACTGCACGCGTGGAACGATCTCGACGCGCAACGCGGCCAGGTCCTCGGCATGTATGCCTTCGGCCTCGAGGAATGCGGCGCGTACGACGATGCCGAGGCACTCGGCCGACGCGCCGTCGATCTCAATCCCGCGGACGTGTGGGCGGTCCACTCGGTCGCACACGTGTACGAAATGCGCGGGCAGACGCGCGCGGGCATCGACTGGATCAAGAACACGTCGTTTGGCTGGAGCGAGCACAACTTCCTCGCCTTCCACAACTTCTGGCACCTGGCGCTCTATCACCTCGACAACTGCGACTACGTGTCGGCTCTCAACGTGTACGACACCCACGTGCGCCCCGTGTCGACGCGCGTCGCGGGCGAAATGGTGGATGCGTCGGCGATGCTGTGGCGGCTGCGGCTGCGCGGCGCCGACGTCGGCGACCGCTGGAACGAACTGGCCGCAAGCTGGGAAGCCCTCGGCGACGAAGGCTACTACGCCTTCAATGACGTGCACGCGCTCATGGCCTTTCTCGCGACCGGCAACGAGCGCCAGGTCGCGCGCATCGTCGCCGCGCTCGAGTCGGCGGCACAGCGCTCCGACACGAACGGCATGATGAGCCGCGAAGTGGGTCTGCCCATGGCGCGCGCGCTGTGCGCGTTCGAAGGGCGCGACTTCGAGGTCGCGATCGACGACTTGCAGCGCATCCGCGCCCACGCCCATCGCTTCGGCGGCAGTCACGCGCAACGCGACCTGCTGCACCTCACGGTCACCGAGGCCGCGCTGCGCGCCGGCCGCCGCTCGCTCGCGCGTGCGCTGATCGAGGAACGCCTGTCGCGCAAGCCGCGCAACGACTTCAACATGGCGCTGCTGGCGCGCGCGCGCGGACTGGCCGCGGAAGACCAGATGCGGGTGGCGTGACGGGACGGGACGGTCGATCAGGGGTACGGCCGAGCCGCATTGCCCGGGGAATCACCACTCTTGCTCGCCGGCATCGGACGCACGGACATGTCGATGCCGGCCTCGTGCGCCATCTCGCCGATCTGCGCGGCGGAGCGGACCCCGAGTTTCATCGTGATGGCGGTGCGATGCAGCTTCACGGTGCGCTCGTGGATCCCGAGCCGCGCGGCGATCTGCTTGTTCATGCTGCCGCCCAGCACGTAGCGCAGTACTTCATCCTCGCGCGGCGTCAGGCGCGCGAATCGGCGCCGCAGCTCCGCGGCATACTGCCGCGCCTCGTGCGCGTCCCGGTCGCTCGCGAGCGCGTTGCGGATCGCCTCTAGCAACACTTCGCAGGGGGCGCTCTTCTCGAGGAAGTCCACGGCGCCGTCGCGCATCGCGTGCACGGTACTCGGGATGTCCGGCCGTCCGGTCAGGAACACGATCGGCAGCACGACACCGACCTGCGATAGATGGGACTGCAGCTCGAGCCCGTTCATGCCAGGCATGAACAGGTCTGTCACGATGCAGCCGCGGTCGTCCGGCGCGATGCAGTCGAGCAGTAGTTTGGCCGCGTGGAACGTGCAGACCGGGATGCCGGCGATTCGCAACATGCGCGACTGCGCCAGCAGGAACGACGGATCGTCGTCGACCAGGAATACGGTTGCCGAGCTCATGCCGCCTCCGCCGCTGGAATCGTGAAGCGGAACGTCGCGCCGCCACCCGGATTGTTCTCGGCCCAGAAGCGGCCTCCGTGCGCCTCGACAATGGTGCGCGAGACCGCGAGCCCCATCCCCATGCCGTGCGACTTCGTCGTGAAAAACGGCTCGAACAGCCGCGGCAGCGTGAGTGGCGAGATGCCAGCGCCCGTATCGATGACGGCGAGTTCGACCGCACGTTCGCCGCCCGGTCGCGCCGCGACGCGCAAGATACCGGTCGACCGCCCGGCCGCCTCGGCGATGGAATCCATCCCGTTGATGATGAGGTTGATGAGCACCTGCGAGAGGTGCACGCGGTCGCCCGAGACCGGCGGCAGTCCGGATTCCACCGCGCACTCGATGGTGACGCGTTTCGCCACGGCGTCGGGACGCACGAGCGTGCTCACGTCGCGCACCAGCCCGTCGACCGCGATGGACTCGAAATCGAGATGCCGGCGCTTGAGCAGGTTCTTCATGCGCGCGATCACTTCCGCGGCGCGCCGATCGTCGCCGTGGATGTCCATCACGATGGCGCGCAGCTCCTCGAGATCGGGCGTGTCGCACCGGAGCATCATCTCGGCCGCCTCGGAGTTGCGCAGGATGGCGGCGAGCGGCTGACTGATCTCGTGCGCCAGCGCCGAGGCGAGCTGGCCCAGCATCGACACGCGTCCCGCGTGCGCGAGGTTGCTGCGCAGCTCGCGCGATTCCTCCTGCGCGGTCCTGAGCGTGGTCACGTCGCGTAATACGCCGCGCAGCAGCAGCGGACGGCCCGCCGCATCGCGATCGAGACGGCCACGGGCGGCCACCCAGCGAACGACGTCGCCGGGCAGCAGCACGCGGTGTTCGATCTCGTATTCGCGCCCATGCTCCAGCAGATCGTCGACCGCACCGCGAACTCGTTCGACGTCGTCGGGATGTATGCGCTCGCCCAGCCGCGTTGCCTCTTGGGCATTGTTCTCGTCGTCGATGCCGAACAGGGAACGCGCTTTCGCGGTCGTCCAGAGGCGATTGGCGCGGATGTCCCACGACCAGAGGCCGAGGCCACCCGCGCTGGCGGCCAGCTCCAGGCGCCGCTCACTCTCGGACAGCTCGCGCGCCAGCCGCGGCGCGCGGATGATGTCGCGGCTCAACTCGAACGCCATGGCGCACAGCGTCACCGCGAACGGCAGCGCGATCATGATGGGAATCCGCAGGTGTCCCCAGATCATCAGCTGCGTGAGTCCGATGGAAATCACCACGAACGAGAGCAGACTGCCGCCGACCACGGCTGCGCGGCGGCGCGAATCCCGGTCGCCGCGGCGCCACAGCGCGGCCGTCGCGTCGATCACGAATACGGTGAACAGCAGGTTGACGAACAGGGGCAGCCATTGCCAGGACCGGGTGACGGCGTCTCCCACCACCGAGATCGTCTCGCCCATGAACGGAATCCGGGCGATGCTGTCGACCCGCTCGAAGTTGAAATTCGGCTCCATCGCGAAGTTCATGAAGAGGATGAACGTGCGCAGCGCGATGATGACGCCCGCGAGCCACGCGCGCCCGGTGCCGAAGTACACAAGTACGAAGACGACCTGGCCGACGATCGTGAAATAGATAGGGACCTGGCACCAGCGCACCCACCAGGCCCATTCTTCGGCGGAACGGGCATACATCGAGCCCAGCTCCGTCGGGACGATCGCCGCGATCGAGAATGCGAGGAACGCGAAGTAGAGATTCCCCCGGGAACGCCGGTCCATGGTCCAGGCGAACAGGTGCACCAGCCCGAGGAGCAGCGCGGCCGCCGCGGCCATCGACCAGAGAAGCGTCACGTAGCTCATATCCCTCGCGCGGACATCCCGCTGTCCGATGCAGACGGGCGAAGGCGATTACATCGGCTCCAATGGGGAGCGGTAAATAGAGCTTGTGGCCAATGGCGTGTTGCGCGGCTGCCTATCTTCCTGGATTCGCGCTACAGGACCCACCCTTGAGGGTGCGTTCCGGTCAGGCGATCGCGCGCCGGATCGCCGCGACAATCTCCGGCGCGGAGTCCGTCTTGCGGAAGAATCCCGCGCAACCGGCGCGCATCGCTTCCGCCTTCGCCGACGGGTCGTCGAACGCCGTGATGTAGATGACAGGCACTCGTGAGCCATCCGCGACGAGCTTCTGATGCAGTTCGATGCCCGTCATCGCCTTGAGCCGGATGTCGACCAGCAGGCAATCGAAGTGCGAGAGCAAGGGGTCCGCAAGGAAATCCTCCGCGGAGGCGAACGCGATCGGATGGAAGCCGGCCTGTTGCAGCAGCCTGCCGAGCGAACGCCGGACGCTTTCGTCGTCGTCCACGAGCGCGATGTACTTGTGACGCGCCACGCCCGACCCCTACTCCGCCCGCCGCGATTGGAGAATGTTCTTCGGCATCTGCTGTCGGCTCCGGACTACGACGCGCTGACCGGCGCGATCACGGGGTTTTCGGGCTGGCCCTCGAAGTGCGGCGTCATGATCTGCACTCCCGCGGCGGCGAACGTGTCGAGGATTCGCGCGTTGAGCTCCGAGCGCACCGCCAATCGGTCCTCGGACCGCTCGAGGTTCACGTCCAGCTGATAGGTAACCGAGAAATCGGAAAGCTCCCACTGCAGGACGCGCGGAGGAGGTTCGCGACGCACGCATCTCGTCTCGGACGCGGCTCGCAGCAGCAGTTCGTTCACCAGCCGCCAGGGCACGTCGTAGCCGATAGACAGTCTCACGCCGAACATCGCGCCGGCGCCCTCGCCCAGACGCGTGTAGTTCACGAGCCTCCCGGACGTGATGACGGAGTTCGGTACGACGATCTCCTCGCGTTTGATCGTGCGAAGCTTGACGGCGAGCGAACCCATTTCCGTGACGACGCCCTCGGTCTCCCCGATCGCGACGAAGTCGCCGATCCGGAACGAGCGCGAATAGAGGACCGCGAGACCGCTGATCCACTGGCTCACGAGCCCGGTCGACGCGAGCGACAACCCGACGCCGAACACCACGCTGAAGGCCTGGAAGATGTGGTTGTTGGCCCACGGCAGCAGTGGATAGGCGATCACGACGCCGAGAGCCCAGACGAACCAGACGGCGATGCGCCGCGTCGCGCGGGCCTGCTCCACCTGCAGCCAGCTCACGGCACGCACGCCCTGCTCCACTTCGGCCAGCAGGCGCGAGATCCACACGGCCACCGCGCGGGTCACGAGCAGTACGGCGATCACGAGCGCGAGCGATGGCAGCCAGCGCACGACCGAGAGCAAGCCGGAGGCGAGGTTCTCGCGCAGGTACGCGCCCAGCCGGTAGCCGAGCGGCGCCGAGTACGGAAACTGCTGCAGGACGAAGACGACCAATAGATAGAAGATCGCGACGATGATGCCCCAACCGACGACCCGCAGCAGTGCGCGTTCGAGCGTCGCGAGCGTCGGCACGATGTCGACGCCGGCGACGACGAGGTTCAGCCTCTTCAGGAAGGCATCGAGCCTGCGGACGCCGCCCTCCTGGAGCTTTCGGACCAGCCAGCTGATCGCGATCACGGCCAGCGTCGCGAGCACCGAGAGCCCGATGCCGCGGAACATCACCGACGGATTACGCTGCTCGGCCTGCGCCATGAGCGCGGCGCGCAACTCGCCCTCCGCGCGCCGGACCAGTTGCTCGAGCGTGAGGCCGGACTCGGGGTCCACGTCGCCCTGCACGACGCCGAACACCGCCTGGCTACCGACCGATACGATCCATCCGTGATCGCGTCCGACCGTCGCCTCGGCGGCCGTCACCGGCTGCACGCGTTCGTGATCGGCGAGCGCGGCCAGGCGCCGTTGCGCGTTGGCGAGTCGCTGCGCCGGCCCGTTGCCGCCCACTATCGCGCGGAACGTGACGATGTGTCGGTTCCACAACGTGAGCGTCTCCGGGTCCGGACCGACCGCGGCCGCCGCCGTGTTCAGCCACGCCAGCGCCAGCATCGCGAAACACGTGCCGGCCCTCCGCCAGGGATGTGCTTCGATGCTGCCGCTCGCGCTACTTCTTTCTCCCCACCGCGGGCGCATACGGATTTCCACCGAGCGTGTTCGAGATGTCCGCGATCGCGTTCTGCGCGCGCACGCTGTTGCCGGCCTCGTCGAGCGGCGGAGAGACCACCGCGATGCCGAACTTGCCGGGTGACACGGCGATGATGCCGCCGCCGACCCCGCTCTTGGCCGGAAGCCCGGTGCGATACAGCCACTTGCCCGAGTCGTCGTACAGGCCCGCGGTCGCCATGACCGCGAGCACCTTCGGCACGTTCTCGGCTTTCATGACCTGCTTGCCCGACACGGGATTCTTGCCGGCGTTGGCGAGCGTCGCCGCCATCACGGCGAGGTCCTTCGCGTTGACGCTGATCGCGCACTGCTCGGTGTAGACATCCGTCGCGCGCGCCGGGTCGGACTTGATGAACTCGTACGCGTACATCAGTTGCCCGATCGCCTGGTTGCGCTGGTTGGTCTCGGCCTCCGACTTGAACACTTCTTCGTCGACGGTGAGCGGACGACCCGCGAACTGCGAGTGGAAGTCGAGGATGCTCTTCCAGACCGCGTCGCGATCGTTGCCGTCGACCATGCTGGTCGCGGTGATCGCGCCCGGATTCACGAGCGGGTTGATCTCGGGTCCGCCAAGCGACTTCTGCGCGAATTCGACCGAGACGATCGAATTGAAGCGCATGCCGGTCGCGTCGACGCCGATGGTCTTGACGATCGCGTCGGGGCCGTCCTCCTCCATGACCTTCGCCATCGTGAACACCTTCGAGATCGACTGGATGGACACGGGCGAGTTGACGTCACCCGCGGTGTACACCTTGCCTTCGGGCGTCACGAGCGCGATGCCGTAGATCTTCGAATCCACCTTCGCGAGCGCGGGAATGTAGTCCGCGTTCTTGCCTTCGGTGGAGTTCTTGTATTTCGCGTACGCCGCGTCGAGCGCGGCCTGGATGTCGTCGGCCGCGGCGGCGTTCACGCTCGCGAACGAAATGACGAGTGCCGCGAGAAGCGCGGCGGGTTTGTGCGCAGCCATGTCAATCTCCTCCAAACGTCTTGCTGAAGTTGTACTTCGCCGAGAACTGGAACCGCAGGTCGTCCGAAGTGAATCCGTCGGCGAAGTTCTCGCGGTCTCCCCACTGCACCTCGAAGCCGTACATCACGTTCTTCGTGGGATAGAACAGGATGTTCGCGAGCGCGTACTGGCCTTTCTTGAACGCGTTGGGCGCCTGGCCCTCGGAGTTGTCGATGTCGAGCATCGAATAGCCGATGCTGCTGGACGCCTTTTCGCTCCAGTTGACGTCGATGAATGCGACGACGCCCAACAATGGCAGCGCGACGCCTTCGATCGGCGTCGTCGGGTTGCCGGGATTGAACTCGATGCCGATGTCCGCTGGCGCATCGTTCATGTAGTTCTGGATGCCCTCGCCGTAGACGACCTGCAAGCGCAGCGTCGACTTGCCGAACTTGAGGTTGGAACTCAGGTTCGCGCCCCAGCCGATCGTGTCGCCGGTCAGGTCGATCAGGTCGGGGACCGTGTCCTCCCATTCGATGTAGCGCGCGATGCCGGCGAGTTCGACGTAGCCCCACTTACCTCCGTGGCGGTACTCGAAGGAGAAATCCGGATACGGGAAGTTGCCTTTCACGCCCTGTAGTTCGATGCGTTCGGCGAAGTCGCCCTGGTCGGCCGAAGCACCGGGCCGCTCGAGCGCGAACGTGAGCCGGGTGTCTCCCTTGATCGGCATCCAGCGAACCTGGACGTTGCGGAAGAAGACCATGCCGTTCGGACCCCAGTACTCGATGGAGTTCGGGAAGACGTCGATGTCCATGAACGGACTCCACGTCTGGCCGGCACCGAAGGCGCCGAGTTCGCCATACGCGTGCCGCAGGCGGAACGTCGTCTGCCCGGCATCCACGCCGGTGCCGAACAGCTCGAACTCGAACTGCGTCTTGAGTTCACCGAGTGGGGTGTTGGTGCTCGACTTCACACCGAGACGGCTCTGCCTCACCCCGGCGAACCAGTGGCCGTCGACCCCGTACTCGTCTTCGAACGAGGGAAGTTTCGTCGGGCGCAGCACGTCGAACCAGTTCGGATCGTTCTGATTCGTCTGGTAGCCCGTGTCGAGCATGGCGAAGCCGTAGACCTCGAATGTCGAGCCGCCCTTGTCGTCGTCCTGCGCGAGCGCGCAGACGGACATGGCCGCCGCGAGGAACGCAAAGGCGAGCGTTCGCCAGAGTAGTTTGTTCATCGTCGTGACGTTCATGATGGACACCTCCAGTGTCACTGCGAATTGGCCTTTTCCCACGCGCGAACGCGTTGCCGGGCCTCGTCGAACAGACGTTCGTAATTTCCCTTGCGGAGTTTTTCGCTGGCCTCGGGCGTGAGCGCCGCGAACAGCGGCGCGTACGTGTCGTACACGGCGAGGTAGCTCTTCTGGTGCTTCGGCGCGACTTCGTCGGTGCCGAACAGGAAACGGTCGGGATGGCGGTTGATCACCGCGGCGACGCGCGCGATCGACTCGGGCGACTCGACCACGTATTTGGCCGTCTCCGACCAGGACAGATCGATGAACACGTGCGCGAGCGCCGGATCGTCGAGCGCGCGGGCGA
>JAEZCN010000237.1 GCA_023433515.1 Pseudomonadota bacterium | reverse complement strand
CCATGCTCTTGCCGGCGAGATACAGCGCGAACAGGAACAGTCCCTGCAGCATCGCGATGATCAGCTTGTCCATGTCGCCGAACACGATGGCGCTCGACTTCACGCCGATCTTGAGGTCGTCCTCGCGATCGACCATCGCGTACATCGTGTCGTAGATAGCCGCCCAGATGATGCCGGCGAAGAAGATGATCCACGCCACGCGCGGGATGTGGCCGAGCTCGGCCATGAACACCATCGGCACGCCCCAGCTGAACGCGATACCCAGGTAGAACTGCGGCAGCGGGAAGAACCGCTTGAAGAACGGATAGCTCACGGCGAGCACCGCGCCGACGAACGATAGCCGGATGGTCGGCCAGTCGAGCTGCAGCACCAGCGCGAGCGCGATGCCGACCAGCACCAGGAACCAGATGACGGCTTCGTGGGGCGCGATCCGGCGCGAGGCGATCGGCCGGTCGCGCGTGCGCTTCACGAACGGATCGAAGTCACGATCCGCGAGATCGTTGATCACGCAGCCCGCCGAACGCATCGCGACGGTGCCCAGCACGAAGATGACGAGAATCTTCGGGGTCGGATGTGATTGCCCGGCGATCCACAACGCCCATAACACGGGCCACAGAAGCAGCCAGATGCCGATGGGCCGATGCAGGCGCGCGAGTTCGATGAGGTCGCGGATGCGGCGCTTGTAGCGCAGCAGCTCGAGTTGCAGGCCCGAGGGCTCTGGGGTGAGGTCCAGGTCTGTGAGGGGACGTGACACTGGCGCGCATCATACGCGCGGTCACACGATCAGGTCGCGCGCGGCGCGAACTCGATCGGGATCAGCACCTGCGCGGGCTGCGCGATGCCGTTCACTTCGTGCGGACGGAACAGGGATTTCGCGATGGCTTCGCGGCCCGCCGCGTCGAGACGCTCGTAACCGCTGGAACGCTCGACCTGGATCTGCGCGGGGCGTCCCATCGCATCGATGAGCACGCGCAGGATCACGGTGCCGTGCTCGCGCCGGCGCTGCGATTCCCTCGGGTAGACAGGACGCGCGACGCGCAGGTAGTCGACATCGTCGATCACCGGCGGTGCGATGGTCTGCGGCGCCGGATTCGAGATCGCGGTCGTCATCGCGACCGACGCAACCGGAATGGCATCGGACTCGAACGAAAGCTCCTGCGGCGAAGGCAGCGCGTACGTCACGGCCTGGATCGGCGGCGTGTATTCGGGCGCCGAGTCTTCGGTCGTGGGCGCGTCGATCAGCGAGGCGACGATCGGCGCGGGCTCGATGAGACCGCGGATGTCATGCCGTGCGCTGATCAGCGCGGCCGCGGCGATGACGTGAACACCGACGGTCGCGACGATGAAGACGGTTCGGCCTCGGAGCTTCTTGCGCCGCGCAGGCTGCGGGCGCAACGCGGCGATGTCGCGGAGCATGACCGGCAGCGGCTCACCGCGGTGAACCTGCGCATCGGGCATCTCGTTGAGAAGTCGGGCGGCCATGTTGATTGAGAGAGCGAATGTAAATGATTCGCATTTGGAGCTCAATCATCAGCCGACCCGACCGTATTGGACATTGGAACCGACCCATCGGCGGATCAATGCACCCACGGCCGCCACATCCTGTTTCAGCAATGATTCCGCGGCCGCCTGTACGTCGGGCAGCATGTCCGAGTCGCGGACCAGGTCTGCGATTCGCATTTCGGCGAGGCCAGTCTGACGGGTCCCCAGCAGCTCTCCCGGTCCGCGCAGTTCGAGGTCGCGGCGCGCGATCTCGAAGCCATCATTTGTCTCGCGGATCGCGGCGAGTCGCGCGCGCCCCATCTCCGACAACTTCCCGCCGTAGAGAAGTACACAGGCGCTCTCGTGAGCACCGCGGCCGACGCGACCGCGCAGCTGATGCAATTGCGCGAGGCCCATGCGCTCGGCGTTCTCGATGACCATGAGCGTCGCGTTCGGCACGTCCACGCCGACCTCGATGACGGTCGTCGCGACCAGCAGTCCGATCTTGCCGTCCTTGAACTGGTACATGCCGCGTTCCTTTTCTTTCGGCGGCATGCGTCCGTGCACGAGGCCCACGCGCACCTCGGGCAACGCGGCCGCGAGCGCCGCCGCGGTTTCCTCCGCGGCCTGGTAACGCAGCTCTTCGGATTCTTCGATGAGCGGACACACCCAGTAGGCCTGCCGACCCTCGAGCACCTGCCTGTGAATGCGCTGGACGATTTCATCGCGCCGCGTTTCCGGCAGCACCACGGTCTTCACGGGGGTGCGGCCCGGCGGCAGTTCGTCGATCACGGAGACGTCGAGATCGGCGTACGCGGTCATCGCGAGCGTTCGCGGAATGGGCGTCGCGGTCATGATGAGCTGGTGCGGCAACTTGCCGTCGCGCGCGCCCTTGTCGCGCAGGCTGAGGCGCTGATGCACACCGAAGCGATGTTGCTCGTCGACGATCACGAGCCCGAGCCGCGCGAAGTTCATCGACTCCTGGAACAGCGCGTGTGTGCCGATGACGATGGGTATCTCGCCGCTCGCGGCGGCTTCGAGCGCGCTGCGGCGCGTGCGCGCCGGCTGTGACCCGGTGACGAGCGCCACCGTGATGCCGAGCGGACGGAACCAGCGGTCGAAATTCCGGAAGTGCTGCTCGGCGAGTAGTTCGGTCGGCGCCATCAGCGCGGCCTGCAATCCCGATCCCACCGCGCGCGCGGCGGCCGCGGCGGCGACTACCGTCTTGCCGCAGCCGACGTCGCCCTGCACCAGCCGCACCATCGGGCGATGCGCCGCGAGATCCTTGTCCACCTCCGCGAGCACGCGTTGCTGGGCGCCGGTGAGCGCGAACGGCAGCGACGTCAGAAATCGCTTCTCGAGCCCGTCCGCGTCGCGCAGGTTCTCCGCGGGGTCCGACTGGATCTCCTGGCGCAACTTCCGCAGCGAGAGCTGGTGCGCGAGCAATTCCTCGAAGGCAAGCCGGCGCTGGGCGGGATGACGGCCACCCAGCAACTCGTCGAGCTGCACGTCGCGCGGCGGCTTGTGCAGCATGGACAGCGCCTCGAACAACCCCGGCAACTTGAACCGCTCCAGGATGCGCCGGGGAATCCAGTCGCGCACGCCCGAGCGTTCGGCCTCCTTCAGCGCGAGCTCGATCAGCGATCGCAGCCGTGGCTGCGGCACGCCTTCGGTCGTCGGGTAGATAGGCGTGAGCACTTCCTCGAGCGGTGCGGCTTCCTGGCCGATGCGCCGGTACTCGGGGTGCACGATCTCGAGTCCGAGCGGCCCGCGCCGGACTTCGCCATGGCAGCGGATGCGCGTGCCGCGCGCGAGCCCCGCCTGCTGGGCGGCCGAGAAGTAGAAGAAGCGCAGCGTCAGCGAGCCGGTGCCATCGGAAATGCGGCACAGGAGCTGGCGCCGGCGCCGATACGCGACCTCGGTGAGCTGGACTTCGCCCTCGACCACCGTGCGCATCCCATGGCGCAGCGCGCCGATGTCGCAGACCTGCGTGCGGTCCTCGTAACGTGAAGGCAGCACGAACAGCAGGTCCTGCACTTGCGTGACGCCGAGCTTCGCGAGCTTATCCGCGAGCGCTGGGCCCACGCCGCGCAACGACGCCACCGGTCGCTGCTCACTGGGCACGACGTGTGGCCCGGGCGTCGCCACGGTGGTTAGGATGCTCTCAGCCCAGGTGCAGCGTGCACTCGATCTCGACGCGCGCGTTGCGCGGCAGCGCCGCGACCGCCACCGTCGAACGGGCCGGGTAGGGTTCCCGGAAATACTGCGTCATGAGGTCGTTGACCTTGCCGAAGTTCGCGAAGTCGGTGAGGAAGATCGTGACCTTCACGACCTGCTCGAACGTGCCGCCCGAGGCCGCGATCACCGCCTTGATGTTATCGAACACCCGGCGCGCCTCGGCTTCGAAGTCGCCTTCGACCATCTGCATGGTGACCGGATCGAGCGGAATCTGCCCCGCCATGTACACCGTGTCGCCGGCGCGCACCGCCTGTGAATAGGGGCCAATGGCCTTGGGCGCCTGATCCGTGTGGATGGCCTTGATCGACATCGTGAACTCCTCGAAAGCTATTGGGCCGAGCGATCGGCGCGGCCGTGGCTCGCGATTGTACGCGTGACCTTGAGCACTTCGGGCATGCGACGGATGACTTTCACGACCCTCGCCAGGTGCTCGCGATTGCGAACACGCAGCTCGAACACGAGCGAGGAGGAGTCGGCGTCCTTTTCCTCGACCGCCACGCGCTCGATGTTGGTGTCGCCGGAGGAGATGGCCGCGGCCACCGCGGCGAGCACGCCCATCTTGTTCGCGACGTCGACGCGGATCTCCGAGCTGAACATCCTGTCGGTGGTGGCCTGCCATGCGACCGGCAACCAGTTCTCCGGATGTTTGCGATAGTCCTCGACGTTCACGCAGTTCTCGCGGTGGACCACGACGCCGCGGCCCGCGGAGAGGAACGCGAAGATCGGGTCGTCGGGAATCGGGAAGCAGCAGCGCGCATAGGACACCAGCAGGCCCTCGGTGCCCGCGATCGCGAGCGGCGCGGGCGCGCCGGAGTACGACTCCTCACTGGCCTTGCTCGGCAGCAGCCGGCGGGCGACCAGCGGCGCGAGCCGCTCGCCGAGCCCCACCTTCTCGTACAACTCGTCGACGTCGTGCATGCCGAGCTCGCCGACGGCGGCGTTCAGCGTGTCCGGCGAGACTTCCTCGAGCGACAGCTTGAACTCGCCCAGCGCCTGGTTGATCAGCCGCGCGCCGAGCTCGATCGCTTCCTGGCGCCGCAGGCCCTTGAGATAGTGGCGGACCGCGGCGCGCGCCTTCGCCGTCACGACGAAGTTCACCCACGACGGATTCGGCATCGCGCCTTTCGCCGTGATGATCTCGACGGTCTGGCCATTACGCAGCGGGGTGCGCAACGGGGTGAGACGCCTGTCTACCTTGGCGGCGACGCAGCGGTTGCCGACGTCCGTGTGCACCGCATACGCGAAGTCGACGACGGTCGCGCCGCGCGGCAGGCGCAGGATCTCGCCCTTCGGCGTGAACACGTACACCTTGTCCGGGAACAGGTCGACCTTGACGCTCTCGAGGAAGTCCTCGGAGCTGCCGCCTTCCTGCATGTCGACGAGATTCGCGAGCCACTCGCGCGCGCGGTCGTCCTGGCCCCCGCCGGTCTCGTTGACCTTGTATTTCCAGTGCGCCGCGACACCCGCCTCGGCCACGCGGTGCATGTCCTCGGTGCGGATCTGCACCTCGATCGGGATGCCGTTCGGGCCGAACAGCGTCGTGTGCAGCGACTGGTAACCGTTGATGCGCGGGATCGCGATGTAATCCTTGAAGCGTCCGGGCATCGGCTTGTACGTCGCGTGCACGACGCCGAGCGCGCGGTAACAGGTGTCCGCCTTGTCGACCACGATGCGCAGACCGAACACGTCGACGATCTCGGAGAGCGGCGCGCCCTTGCGCAGCATCTTGCTGTAGATGCTGTAGAGGTGTTTCTCGCGCGTGGAGACGTCGGCCTTGAGGTCCGCCTTCGCCAGCGCGACGTTCAGCGTGTCCGCGATCTTGTTGAGGAACTGCTTCTGGTTGCCGCGCGCGCGCTTCAATGCGCGTTCGAGCACCTTGTATCGGTGCGGGAAGGCCGCCCTGAACCCGAGGTCTTCGAGCTCGAGCTTGAGATTGTAGAGACCGAGGCGCCCTGCGATCGGCGCGTAGATGTCGAGCGTCTCTCTAGCTACCGCGCGGCGGCGCGCGGGCGCCATGGCGTCGAGGGTCCGCATGTTGTGCGTGCGGTCCGCGAGCTTCACGAGGATCACGCGCAGGTCGCGCACCATCGCGAGCACCATCTTGCGGAACGATTCCGCCTGCGCCTCGGCGCGCGACTTGAACTGGATCTGGTCGAGCTTCGTCACCCCGTCGACGATCTCGGCGACCGCGGTGCCGAATTTCTCCGACAGCTCCTCCTTGGAGATCGGCGTGTCTTCGATGACGTCGTGCAGGATCGCCGCGATGATCGTGTCGGGATCCATGTGCAGATCGGCGAGGATCTGCGCGGCGGCGAGCGGATGCGCGATGTAGGGCTCGCCCGAAAGCCGCTTCTGTCCCTCGTGCGCCTCGGCGCCGAATTCGGCGGCCGCGCGGACGCGCTCCACCTGCTCGGGCGGAAGGTACGTCTCGACGCTGTTGAGGAGATCGCGCAGGCCCGGCAATCGCCGGGCACCTGGCAGAAGTTGAAGGAGCGGCGACGCTAAGTCCATGGCGCGCGAGCGCTCCTTTGCGAAAGGTCAGGCGGTGGATTTATTCCTGTACGTCACGATCGCCTTGCAGGCCGAATTGCGGCGCACGGAACAGGGACTGATTGTCGGCGTCGGGCAGCGGGGCTTCCGGCGGCGGCGGCTCGGGCTCACGCAGCATCTCGGGCGTGATGTTGCCTTCGGCAATCTCGCGCAGTGCGACCACGGTCGGCTTGTCGTTCTCCCAGGGGACAGTGGGCTCCGCGCCATTGGCGAGGCGGCGCGCGCGCTGCGCGGCCAACAGCACGAGCTGGAAAATGTTATCGACGTTCGGGAGGCAGTCTTCGACAGTGATACGGGCCATGAGTCTTTCCGGGCATCCGAGCTTCGGGGGGTGGAAATTCTACTGGAAAATGACCGGGTTTTGCCCGGTTTTTACACCGCTACCGACGCCCCGGAGGCGTGCAAGTGCGCGTCAGGCCAGCAGTTCCTTCAGCAGGGGCTGCAGTTCCGGCCGGCTTGCCTTGAATCCTTCGGACCCCCTCAGCACCTGGAGCAACTGGCCCACGGCGGTCCCGAATTCCTCGTTCACGATCACCGAGTCGAATTCTCCATAGTGCGACATGTCGGCGATGGAGTCGCGCAGGCGCCGCGCGATGACCTCTTCGCTGTCCGTCTTGCGATTGCGTAGCCGCAACTCCAGCGCCGCGCGCGAGGGCGGCAGGATGAAGATGGAATGACAGTCGGGCACGGCCTTGCGCACCTGCTGCGCGCCCTGCCAGTCGATCTCGAGGATGACGTCGTGGCCCGCATTGCGCACTGCTTCGACCTGGGCGCGACCGGTGCCGTAATAGTTGTCGAAGACCTGCGCGTGTTCGAGGAAGGCGTCCTGTTCGAGCAGCTTGCGGAATTCGTCGACCGAAATGAAATGGTAGTGCTCGCCGTCAACTTCCTTCTCGCGCGGCTTGCGTGTCGTGTGCGAGACGGACACGCGCAGCGACGGATCGCATTCGAGCACCGCTTTCACGAGGGAAGTCTTGCCTGCGCCCGAGGGCGCGGCGATCACGAACAGCGCACCACGCTTCGTAGTGGCTCCCGCGTTCATTCGACGTTCTGCACCTGCTCGCGCATCTGCTCGATCAGCACTTTCATGTCGACCGTGATGCGCGTGGTGTCGAGATCCTGAGATTTCGAGGCGAGCGTGTTCGCCTCGCGGTTGAGCTCCTGCATGAGGAAATCGAGACGGCGGCCGGCGGCCTCGCGTGCCCCCATCACCCGGCGTGTTTCCTCGATGTGCCCGGTGAGCCGGTCGAGCTCCTCGGCCACGTCGAGCCGCTGGAGCTGCAGGACGATTTCCTGTTCGACGCGATCGCGGTCGACGTTCGCGAGCAGCTCGGCGACGCGCTCGTGAAGGCGCGTGCGCACGCGGGCCTGGATTTCCGGCAGCCGCGCCTTGACCTGGGCGACCAGCTCGGCGAGTCCCGCGCAGCGCTGCTCGATGAGCTCGCTCAACCGCTTGCCCTCGCGTGAACGCATCGCGCTGAGTTCGTCTACCGTCTGCTGGAACAGGGCGCGCCCGGCCTCTAACAAGGCCTCGTCGCCCCCGCTCCTGGACTCGACCACTCCGGGCCAACGCAGGATCTCGACCGCATCCGCGGAAGCCCCCGGCACCGCGGCCATGACCTCGTTCACGGCGCTCGCGACCCGTCCGAGCGCGGCCGCATCGACGCGCAACTCCCGCTCCGCGGCCTGCGCGGAACGCAGGTGAACCGTGCAGTCGACCTTGCCGCGCTTGAGGTGCTTCGCGAGCAGTTGTCTTAACTCGGATTCGAGCGGACGGAGCTCTTCGGGCAGGCGAAACCCGGGTTCCAGGTAACGGTGATTGACGCTGCGTAGCTCGCAGGCCAGGGTGCCCCAGGGGCCTGTGACCTCGCGCCGTGCGAATCCGGTCATGCTTGCGATCATGGCGCTCGAACTTCTCAGGCTTTGGGGGCGTGTTGCGGTAAAGTGCGCGGCAGTTTATCAGACGGCCCCACCACCGCTTGCGCATCGAATACGCCGAAGTCAGCCTGCTCGGTAATCGCACCGACAATCAGGATCGCGTTTCCGTCGCGGTC
>JAEZCN010000234.1 GCA_023433515.1 Pseudomonadota bacterium | reverse complement strand
GATCGTTGTGGAACTGGTCGGTGTCCCAGCCGTTCTGCGGATCGCCGCGGTTGATGTCGATCGAGCCGAAGATGCCGAGCGCATCGGCCATCGCGATCTCGTGATCGAAGCTGTGGCCCGCGAGCGTCGCGTGGTTGGCCTCGATGTTCACCTTCACTTCATTCTCGAGGCCGATCGACTTGAGGAAGCCGTACACGGTCGCGGTGTCGAAGTCGTACTGGTGCTTGGTCGGCTCATGCGGCTTGGGCTCGATCAGGATCGTGCCCTTGAAGCCGATCTTGTGCTTGTGGTCGACCACGAGCTGCAGGAAGCGACCGAAGTTCTTGAGCTCGGTCTTGAGGCTCGTGTTGAGCAGCGTGTCGTAACCTTCACGGCCGCCCCACAACACGTAGTTCGAGCCGCCGAGGCGCTTCGTGGCGTCGAGGCAGTGACGCACCTGCGTCGCCGCGAACGCCCACACGTCCGGATCCGGGTTCGTCGAGGCGCCGCCCATGTAACGCGGATGCGAGAACAGGTTCGCGGTGCCCCACAGTAGTTTGATGCCGGTCTCGGCCTGCTTCTTCTCGAGGCGGTCGATGGTCTTGGCGAGGTTCTCGATGTGCTCCTTGATGGTCGACGCCGTCGGCATCGCGTCCACGTCATGGAAGCAGTAGAACGGCGTGCCGAGCTTCGTGAAGAAGTCGAACGCGGCATCCATCTTGGCCCACGCATTCGCCTCGTTCATGGGGCCGTTGTTGTTCCAGGGGCGCGCGAAGGTGCCGCCGCCGAAAATGTCGTGACCGTCCCACGCGAACGAATGCCAGTAACACACGGCCGGACGCAGCAGGTCTTCCATGCGCTTGCCGAGGACGAGCTCGTCCTTGTTGTAGTGACGGAACGCGAGCGGGTTGTCCGAATTCGGCCCCTCGAACTTGATGGGTGCGACGGCTTCGAAATAGGAAGCGCGCTTCAGGGGTGTGGCACTGGACATGATCAAACTCCTCGAAATCTTGGACGAAGGTCTTGATAAATCTGGGAAAAACACTTGCGCTTCGGCGCCAACTGTTCGATGTCGCGGGCATTGGGTTCGATGACGACCCTGACCGGCGGCGGACGGCACACATCCTCCGCCCGTTCGCCCGTTTTGGCTATCCGGGCAAGCCGCGCGGCGCCGAACGCCGGGCCCACCTCGGAACCGTCGCGGTAGACCAGCGGCCGCCGCAGGGCCGCAGCGAGCACGCCGCCCCACCACATTGAACGGGCGCCACCACCAATCACGGAAATCTTGTCGATGGTCGCGCCGGCCTCGATGAGCGCATCGAGCCCATCCGCGAACGCGAAAGCCACCCCCTCGAGCACCGCCTGGCCGATGGCCGCGGCATCCGAGTCGTGGTTGAGTCCGAATAACACGCCCCGGGCCGCTGGGTCGTTGTGCGGTGTGCGCTCGCCCGACAGGTACGGCAGGAAGATCTCGGGACCGGCGAGGCTGTTGCGGGCCTCGACCTTGGAGAGCAGTTCGGCCGCGTCCTTGGTCCCGGTGAGTTTCACGGCCCAGTCGACGCAGCTCGCGGCCGAGAGCATCACGCTCATCTGGTGCCACACGCCCGGCAGGCAGTGGCAGAACGCGTGCACGGCCTTGGCCGAGTTCGGCAGGAATTTCGGTGTGACGAGAAACAACACGCCCGAGGTGCCGAGCGACAGGAACGCATCGCCGGGCTTGATGACACCGATGCCCGCCGCGCCCGCGGCGTTGTCACCGCCGCCGCCCGCGACCGGAACCTGGTCCATGCCCCAGGCCTCGGCCACGTCCTTGCGCAGCTTGCCCGTGGCGTCCGAGCCCTCGACCAGGCGCGGCATGTGGGATTCGTCGAGGCCCGTGGCGGCCAGCATCTCGGGCGACCACTTGCGCTTCGCCACGTCGACCCAGAGCGTGCCGGCGGCATCCGAGCAGTCGCTCGCCTTCTCGCCCGTCATGAGCAGGCGGACGTAATCCTTGGGCAGCAATACGCAGCGCGTGTCCTTGAACACGGCCGGTTCGTTCTCGCGGACCCACACGAGCTTCGGCGCCGTGAAACCCGGCATCGCGATGTTGCCCGTGATCTCGCGCGAGCGCGGCTCGGTCTTCTCGAGCGTGGCGCACTGCTTCTCGCTGCGGCCGTCGTTCCAGAGGATCGCCGGGCGCAGCGGCTTGTCGTTCGCGTCGAGCAGCGTGGCGCCGTGCATCTGGCCGGAAAGGCCCACGGCCTGTACTGCCTTGCGGTGCTTGGCCGGCAATGCCGCGACGGCGGCATTGGTTGCCGCCCACCAGTCGGCGGGGTTCTGCTCGGACCATCCAGCCTGGGGCCGGGAGACGTTCAAAGGCGCGGAGGCCTGTTCGACTACGGTGTCTTTGTCGTCAACGATGACGGCCTTGACACTCGACGTGCCGATATCGATGCCTAGATACATTAACCCCCCGCATTTTGAGCGGCGGTAACGCTATCAGAATTGCCGGCCGGTGGGGACCGCTCCGCCCCGAAAAAGGCTCCGGATGGGCATAACTATCCCCCGGGATAGTTCGGAAGGTGGCCCCCCGATGTCAGTATCGTTATCCGGGCCGGATCAATGTCGGCGCCTCAGTCAGTGCCGTTCACCTGCCCCAGCCGATCCGCCGACTGGCGATCGAGCATCCACTGCGGGTATTCGCCAGGCAGCGCAGAGGCCTCGGTAATGGCCTTGATCTGCTCCGCGCTCAGCGTGAGCTCCGTGGCGGAAACGTTGTCGAGCAGCTGATCGCGGTTCTTCGCGCCGATGATCACCGAGGTCACGTGCGGCTGCGCCAGCAGCCAGGCCAGCGCGACCTGCGCCACCGAGACCAGGTGATCCGCGGCGATCGGACGCATCACGTCGATCACGCGCCACGCCCGTTCGCGATCGACGGGCGGAAAGTCGAGCGTCGCGCGCCGCGCGCCGCCGGGCTTGTCGTTCTCGCGCGAGAACTTGCCGGACAACAAACCACCCGCGAGCGGACTCCACGGCAGGATCGCGAGCTTCTGGTCCTTCGCGAGCGGCACGATCTCGCGCTCGATGTCGCGGCCCGCGAGCGAGTAGTACATCTGCAGGCTCTCGAAGCGCGCGAGATTCTTCCTGTCCGAGATCCACAGCGCCTTGGTGATTTCCCACGCGGGTAGATTGCACAGGCCGATGTAGCGCACCTTGCCCGCGCGCACGCAGTCGTCGAGGGCGTCGAGCGTTTCCTCGAGCGACGTGAACGGATCGCGGCCGTGGATCTGGTACAGGTCGATGTGATCGACCTGCAGCCGCTTCAGGCTCGCATCGATGTTCTCCATGATGTGGTAACGCGAGAGCCCGATCTGGTTGTGGCCCGCGCCCATGCGCAACAGGACTTTCGTCGCGAGCACGTAGCTGTCGCGCGCGAGACCCAGCGACTTGAGCGCATGGCCCGTCGCGACTTCGGAGGCGCCGGCGGAATAGAAGTCGGCGGTGTCGATGAAATTGATGCCGCGGTCGAACGCGGTCTTGATGAGATCGGTGACGCCTTCCTGGCCGACACCCGCGACGGTCGCCCACATGCCTTCGCCGCTGCCGAAGGTCATGGCTCCCAGGCACATTTCCGAAACGATGAGTCCCGTGTTGCCGAGCTTGCGATATCGCATGCGCATTCTCCGTCCGTTGGGGAGCGAAGTATGCGCGCGCGGGGGAAATCCGGGACACCCCTCGTCAGGGGGAGGTGGGCAGACTCCTTTTGCCCGCGAAGCGGGAAATCGGGGTCATCCCCGATTTCCCGTCGCGATGAATTACAGGATCCAGACGATGCTGAGAGACAGCGAGGACAGGTCCGTATTGTTCTGATGGAACACGTTGACGTCGTCGGCGGCAGTCGCCGGGTCGCCGAGATCGTTGAGCGTGATGTTGCCCATCTCACCCATCTTGTATTCGAGCCGGACGAGCGCGCCGTCGAGCACGGTCTGCAGACCGACTCCGAATACCGGGTCGAAACCCGTGTCGTCCTGCGCAACCGTCGCGCGGGAAGTGGGATCGTCAAAGAAGCCGGCGGCGAGAGTCGTTTCAGCCTTCCAGGCATTCAGACCCACACGGCCGAACAGCGAGAACTTCTTGCCGATCCACAGCGAGCCGACCGCGGAAGCCTCCAGGCCCTTGAGGTCCGTGCGCGAACGCAGGTACTCGGGATCCACGACATCCAGCGGGAAAAGATCGGCGTTGAATTCGGATCCGCCGTACAGCGTGGCTTCGACGGCGAACCACTTGTTCAGCCCCCAGCCGCCCATGAGGCCGTAGCCGAAGCGGTTGCTGTTGATCGGAGAGGTCAAGTCGACGGCGCCGAGATACATGTCGGATTCCATCTTGTCCTGGCTGAGGTTCAGACCCAGGCGGAATCCCGAAAACTCGTCCGCGAACGCGGGCGAAGCTACCGTTCCCGCAAGCGCGAAAACTCCGAGAACCATGGCCTTACGCATGTCGACATTCCTCCCAGATGACATATGTAAAGCATAGCTCATGCCCAGCCCCCGAAACGTGCGCTCGTCACGTTTTCAGGGAGTTAGGACGCGAATCGCGGGTAGTCAGTCTGGGATTGGGCGTAGTGAACGAAAAAATCCAGCGACGAAACATTGGCCATCGCGGCCCGGTTGGCCGCCTTTTCCACCGGGACGCCCGTGAGGATCCGCCTCACCGGCACCTCCATCTTCTTGCCCGTCAAGGTGTATGGAATGCCCGTCACCTGGAGGATCCGGTCGGGAACGTGGCGCGGTGAGTACTCCTTGCGGATGTGGGCCCGGATGCGCTCCTCGATGTCCTGCGTGAGGGGCACGTCGCCCTTCAACTTCACGAACAGCGGCATGAAGAATTTTCCGCCGGGCAGGTCCAGGTTCACGATCAGCGAATCCTCTATTTCCGGAACGCCGAGCAGCGAACGGTAAACCTCGGCCGTGCCGATGCGCACGCCGTGACGGTTCAGCGTCGCGTCCGAACGTCCCAGCACGAAACATCCGCCGCGCGCATTCACGCGGAAGAAATCGCCGTGCCGCCAGATGCCCGGGTACTGGTCGAAGTACGATTCGAGATATCGCTGGTTGTATTCGTCGCCCCAGAAGCCCACCGGCATCGACGGCATGGGTTCGGTGAGCACGAGCTC
>JAEZCN010000224.1 GCA_023433515.1 Pseudomonadota bacterium | reverse complement strand
ATTCTAGCCCGACCGGAACTTCTTCATAACGTGCACTGACTCTCAGTTCCCGCCCCCCTTGATTTCCCAGGACACCGAGTACACTACGCGCCCTTTTTCAGGTGGGGTCGGGGTCTCATGTCGAAGGAATTGCGCGTGGCGATACTGGGCGGCGGCCGCATGGCCCAGCAGCATGCAACGGCCATCCGTCTGCAGAGCGGCGCGCGTTTCGTGGCCGTGGGCGACCCCTATCTAACGAGCGACGAGATCAAGGCGCGCTTCGGCGCGGACGTCGCCGGATACGACAACGCGGAGCGCCTGCTCGCGGAAGCGAAACCCGACATCGTGCACATCGTCTCGCCCCCGCACACGCATTTCGACCTCGCGAAGCTGTGCCTGCTGAACGGCGCGAGCGTGTACGTCGAGAAGCCGTTCGCGCCGACGGCGCGCGAGGCCGCGGAGCTCATCGACCTCGCCGAGGCGCGCAACCTGCGCGTCTGCGCGGCGCACCAGGTGTTGTTCCAGCGCGCCGGCCAGCACTACCAGACCTGGCTGCCGATGATCGGCGACATCATCCACGCCGAAAGCTACTTCTCGTTCAAGCCGGTGCGCCGCCGCCCCGATGGCGGCTCGCCGCTGGGCGCGGTCGACCAGCTCGTCGACATCCTGCCCCACCCCGTGTACCTGCTGCTGAGCGCCCTCGAGCGCGACACGCAGGCGACGCCCGAGATCACGGCGCTCGACGTCGCGCCCGAAGGCGAAGTACGCGCGGTCATCCGCAGCGGCAAGACGCTCGCGACGCTGATCGTGAGCCTGCGCGCACGCCCCGTGGAGTCGTATCTGCGCGTGGTCGGCACCAACGGTTCCGTCACGGCCGACTTCATCCTCGGCGACGTCGTGAAGTCGCTCGGACCGGGCGCCTCTGCGCCGGCCGTGATCGTCAAACCCTTCAGCACCGCGTGGCAGAAGTACTGGGGCAGCTTCGCGGGCCTGTTCCGCCTGCTGTTCCGCCGACAGAAGAGTTATCCGGGCCTGGGCGAGCTGCTGACGATGCTGTACGGCAGCGTCCGCGACAACGGCGCACCGCCGCTCTCCCGCCGCAGCATCATGAACACCGTGAGTATCTGCGAGCAGATCGCGGCGAAGCTCGCGGCCGCCGACGCGCGCGCCGAAGAAGCAGCCCGCGTCGTGCTCGAGGAGCGCACGCGCGCCCTGCCCCCGCCGAACCCGGATCGCGGCGCCATCTTCGTGACCGGCGGCTCCGGATTCCTCGGCAAGCGCGTGCTCGAAGAGCTGCGCGACGACGGCTGGCGCGTGCGCGCCGCCGTGCGCCGCACGCCGTCGGCGCGCAATCGCGTGCCGGGCATCGAATACGTCGAGGCCGACCTGGGTCGCGGCATCGCGCCGGAACTCCTGTCGGGCATCTCGGTGGTCGCGCATTGCGCGGCAGAAACCGCCGGCAACCAGCAGGCGCACGAGCGCAACACCGTCGTCGCGACGCGCAATCTGCTCGACGCGATGGAAGCCGCCGGCGTCCGGCAGCTCGTGAACATCGGCAGCGTCGCCGTGCTCAAGCCCGGCGCGTCGGTGCAGCGCGAGGATTCACCCGTGGACCGCGGCAACCTCTCGCGAGGTCCATACGTGTGGGCCAAGGCCGAGGCCGAGGCGCTCGCCGACGAACGCGCGACGCAAGGCAAGCTCGACGTACGCACGATTCGCCTCGGGCCTCTCGTGGATTTCAGCGATTACACGCCGCCCGGACGCCTCGGCCGCGACGTCGCGCGACTGTTCGTCGCGATGGGCAGCCGCCGCAGTGCGCTCAGCGTGTGCGATACGCGCACCGCCGCACGGGTCATCCGTCATTACGCGGACAACTTCGCGGCTGCGCCGCGCTGCGTGAACCTGGTCGAAGTGCCGGCGACGACGCGCGGCGACCTCGCCGACCGGCTGCGCGCGACGCGCCCAGAGCTGAGATTCTTCTGGATGCCGTTCTGGCTGCTCAAGACGCTGAGCCTGTTCGCGACGGGACTGCAGAAGCTGTTGCGCCCGAAACATCCGGCGCTCGACCTGTACGCGGCGTTCCAGGCCGAACGTTACGATCCGACCATCGCCGAGCGCGTGATCGGCGCCTCAGCGGCGCTAGTACCAGCCTCCCCGGAAGAGACGGAACGGCCTCCCTCGGGGGCAGTCGCGGACAGTCGATCCGGCTAGCGGGTGATCTCGGCCTCGGCATAGCTCGTCAGCGCCGCATAACCCGCGTCGCTGACGTGGGTGCCATCAGCGCTGGTGTATTCCACCTCGCGGAACCCCTCGCCGTCGTCGAGGACGCGCTCGAAGTCGAACAGCTTCAGACCTTGCTCGCGCGCGTAGCCTCGTAACCAGTCATTGATCGACCTGACCTCGGCGTTGATCTTGGCGCTGTAACCTTCCTTGCCACGCAGGTCGTTGATGAAGGCCGCCAGACGGTTGCCGAGACCGATGGCCTTGCTCAGCGTGATCTCGGTTCCCACCATGACTACGACGCCTTGCTCGCGCGCCTTCTCCACCATCGCGCGCAGATTGGCCTTCGCACGTTCGCGTGCCGCCGATCGTTTGTCAGGCGACGCGCGGTGGATGTCGTTGATGTGACCCCAGATGAGCACGGCGTCGGGCTTGAGCGCGAGCACGTCGGAGTCGAAGCGCGCCAGCACCTGCGAGGTTTCATCGCCTCCCTTGCCGCGATTGACGATGCTGTATTGGCCCAGCCTGGCGATCTTCCAGCTACCGGCATATGAGGCTCCGGCCACCACGAGCAGCGGGCGGTTCGACACGTTCACGGCACCCGGGGGTGTCGCTGACTGAGCGGTGAACGACAGTGACAGGGCGCACAACAGCAGAACTTTGCGCATGCAGGACTCTTCGAGAATGCTACCGGGGTTGCAATAATGTGCGGCAACATACACCAACTCTGTGCGAGGCGGGCGAATTGAATCCCTGGCTGAAACGGATTTACGATCTCACACCCGCGTCAGTGCAGAACCTGCTTCTCAGCGCCTTCAGCGCACGGCTGGAGCGGCAGCGTTATGGCGGCCGGTTCCAGGAATTTCGCGCCCTGCTCCACGAAGCCCAGTGGTGGGATGCCGAGCGCATGGGCGCCTGGCAGGACGAGCGGCTGCGCGCCATCGTGCACCATGCCCACGAGAACGTGCCCTATTACCGTGAGCTGTTCGATCATCACGGCATCCGGCCCGATTCATTCCGAGGTCGCGAGGATCTCGGGCGCATTCCGATACTGACGCGCGACACCGTCAAGAAACGCGGCGCGGATCTGCGTTCGAGGAGACCCGAGGATCGCAGCCTGGCGGAAGGGCACACCAGCGGCACCACGGGCTCCCCGCTGTCGGTGTACTACAGCACCGACATGATCCACATGAACTACGCGGCCATGGATCGCCAGTACGAGCTCGCGGGCGCGCGTCTCGCCAACGATGGCGACCGCGCATGCGTCGTGCGAGGCAACGTCATCGTCCCGTTGTCGCAGAATCGCGCGCCCTTCTGGCGACACAACCGCAATCTGAATCAACTCGTGATGTCGAGCTTTCACCTCACGACGGACAACCTGACCGGCTACTTCGCCGCGATGCGCGAATTCCGTCCGACCGTGGTCGATGGGTATCCGTCGTCGCTGTATGTGCTCGCCAGGACGCTGCTCAACCGCAACGAGCGACTTCCCGTGAAGGCGGCGATCACCTCGTCCGAAACGCTGTACGACTTCCAGCGGGCGGCCATCGAAGAAGCCTTCCAGTGCCGTGTCTTCGACTACTACGCCGCGGCCGAACGCGTCGTGTTCGCAGTCGAATGCGACCGCCACGAAGGCCATCACCTTTGTTCGGAATATGGATTCACGGAATTCACCGACGAGGCTGGCGACGCACTTCCCGCCGGAACGGAAGGATTCATGACGGGCACGACCCTGCACAACCTGGGTATGCCGCTCATCCGTTATCGCACGACCGATCGCACGGCGCAAAAGACCGCGAGCTGCTCCTGCGGTCGTACGCTGCCGCTCATGGAAGATGTCACTACCAAGGCCGAGGACCTGCTTCGCCTGCGGGACGGCCGCTTGATTCCACCGTCGGTGTTGACGCATCCGTTCAAGCCGCTCGATTCCATAGAAGCGTCGCAGCTCGTCCAGACCGATCTCGACCGGCTGCTCGTCCGGCTGATTCCGCGCCCCGATTATTCGGAGCGCGACGCCGAGCACCTCGTGCGCGAGCTCAAGCTGCGGCTCGGCGCCGACATGCAGATTGACATCGAGCTGGTCGACGCCATGCCGCGCACCGCGCGCGGCAAGTTCAAGTGGGTGATATCGGAGGTTCCGACGGGCCTTTGAGCCCGGCGCGTTCGTCGGTATCGATGATCTCGGCGTTCAGTCCGAACCCGAGGAACGCGAATGCGATGTCCGCGTTCGCGAAGGCTTCGCCAGGCTGCGGCGCCGTCACGATCTTGGCGCCCTTCTCGGCGAGCTCCGCCACCGCGGTCTGTACGGACTCCGTACGAAACGCCAGGTGATGCAGGCCTCCGCCGCCGCGCTTGATGAAATCCACCAGCGGCGAATCCAGCGAGGACGGCTCGATGAGCTTGATGTCGATGGAGCCCGGCTTCTCCATGAATTGCACCACGACCTGCTGGCGCTCGTTGACCACGGGATCCGTGCGCGGGCGATAACCCAGCATCTTCTCGAGCATCGCGCGCGCGGGCGCGATCTTGCGAACGGCGAGGCAAACGTGATCGAGGCGGTAGTCAGATGGCATATCGCGCACACAACCACTGGCGGCTCACGTCGACCATCTCACGCTGCCATTCGTGAAGCGTCATCACGTGATTCGAATTCGGGATCACGTGTTTGCGGATCTGTTTCTCGAACGAGACGATGCGCGCCGCGAACGGCTCGACGAACTTCTCTTCGTATTCCGAATGCAGGCGGTCCTTCTCGCTGAACATCATGAGCGCCTGGCCGCCTCTTTCGAGAAACGCGAAATACGCGGGCGGGAACATCGGATTGGCGTTGCCACGTTGTTCCACCGGAGCTTGCGGAGCGCCGTTTCCCGCGGGCGCGTCCTTCGCCGCCACCGGCCTTGGTTTGTCGGACTGGAACATGCGTTTCATCGAATGCCAGATGACGCTGTAATCGCTCTGGAGCGTGAGGAAGCGGAACCAGGCCTCGGGCCGGTAGACCTTGCGAAGGTAACCCTTGAGTCGCTTGTCTAGTTGCGCGCGAGTCATGTATTTGCCCGGGGTCGCGGCATTGCTGGCCAGCGTCACCGTCATCCCCAGCGACAGCAGCGCCTCGACCGCCGGATCGCGCTGCGCGGCGAACAGCGCGGTGATGGCGCCGCCACACAACCCGCCGACGATGAAACGTCGGTGCCCATGCGTCTTGCGCAGCCACGCGAGTGCGGCGACGGCATCGTCGACGAAGCGGCCCACTTCGATGTGGTTGTACACATCGGCCAGCATGGTTTCGGCAAGCTCACCCTGCGAGTCGCCGAGCCCGTAAAAATCGAAGCGCAGCACCGTGAAGCCATGCTCGACCAGCATATCCGTGAGCGGCACGTAGAGGCGGCCCGGACCCACGCGCATCTTCACGCCGGGAGACAGCAGCACCACCGCCGGGAGGTCGGCGCCGCTCTTTCGCGGCCGATGCAGTGTCCCCCACAAGGTGAGACCCGCCAGGTTCGGAAAAGAAACCGCTTCGACATCGACATCAGCCACGGACTTTCTCCAACCATTCGAACGTGACGGACTGCAGGCTGCCCGCGCGACCGTAGAACGGTTTGATCTCGCGCCAGAACGGCTGTTCGATCGCCGTGAGGCATGCCCCTCTCGAATAACCACGCGCGAGCGCCGCCAGGTCTTCGCGCCGATTGATCTTTTCGTTCGCCGCGATCTGCACGACGAGCGTGTCGCCGGCATGCACGGGCGCGGCCGGAAGCAATCCCGGGCGGGCACAGGAACCGAACAGCTCGCGTCCGATTTCGTAGCCATCGACATTGACGTTGATTCCCCCGCGGATCTTCTCCTGGAGCACCTCGCGGGTCTCTACAACCTTTCCGTACACCGCGAGCTGCGTGCTCAGGTTCGAACGGAGCAGTTCCTGGAAATACGCTTCGCCGTCGAGGATGGGATCCCACAGCAACAGCGGGCCCTGGAGCGCTTTTCCGGCGCTTGCACGCCGCTCGGCCATCAGCGCCGCGAACGTGGCGCCCAGCCTGAGTCCGATGAGCCCGATGCGCTTGCTCGCCGGATGGCGTCGCTCGAGTTCCATGATGGCGGCGTCGAGATCGGCCAGATGCGTCTCGAGACTGGTCTCGCACGTCAGGCCGGAGCTGTCGCCGGCGCCGCTGTAGTCGAACCGCAGGACCGCGTAACCCTGCGCCGCGAGCGCGCGTGCAAGGCTCACGAAGACTCGATGGCTCCAGAGCTTTTCTTCTCCGAAGGGATGGCTCATCACGAAGCCGACGCCGTTCGCGGAACGGGGCGGATGCAGGAAGCCGAACAGTCGCGCCGCTCCGCGCTGGAAGAAGAATGCCTGCTCGCTCATTGCCGCGCCCCGCGCATCGCCCGGTCGAGCAGTTGGTTCGCGGCCGCGGTGAGCCGCGCGACGATGCGCTCGGCATCCTCCGGAGGCAGTCCGTAGGGATCGGGAATTTCCAGGGGTCCTCCATCGAGTGCGCCCAACCAGACGAAGCGGTCATGATCGGCGCCCGCCTCGTCGAGCGCGATCCAGTTCTTTCGGTCCATGAACACGATCGTATCAGCCCAGTCGAGCATGTCCGCATCGACACGGCTCGAACGATGCGCCGCGAGCGACACGCCCCGTCGTTCGCACATGGCGACGTGTTCCGCGGGCGACTCGCGACCGGTCTTCGAATGAAATCCCGCGGTGCGCACCTCGAGCGTCTTTCCGGCTCGTTGACGCAGGTATTCACCCACGTACGGGCTGCGATAGATATTGCCGTAACACACCACGAGCACGCGTCGAAGCGGGCCGGCTTCGAGCCGACGCCGCGTGACATCGCGCGCCTCTCGCAACGCACGCCAACAGCGCACTCGGCGGCGCACCGCCCTGGAGATTCTCGCGAACAGATCAGCCTCCTCTTTCGAGCAGGTTGGCCAGCGCGGAGCGATCCGGCTTGCCGTTGGCATTTCGCGGAATCCCGGCGAGTACGGTCAACTGCGTGGGCACCATGAAAGTGGGCAAGTGAATTCGCGCATGCTGGCGGACCTTGTCGATCAACGCGCCGGTGGCGCCGGGGCTCGCGACCAGCGCCACCGCCACGCGCTGGCCGAGTAGTTCGTCCGGCAGCCCGACGGCGCCCCCCTCGACCACCCCCGGCACTTCGGACAGGCCGTCTTCGATTTCCGTGGCGCTGCTCCGGTGCCCCGAAGTCTTGATGAGTTGGTCGTTGCGGCCCATGAAATAAAGGAAGCCGTCGGCGTCGTAACGCGCGATGTCGCCGGACCAAACGGCGATCTCGTCGACCAGCCCGTGATTCGCCGCGGGCAACGGCCGGAACCGGCGGTGCGTGCGCTCGGAGTCGTTCCAGTAACCCAGCGCGACGAACGAGCCACGATGCACGAGTTCGCCGGGTTCGTTCGCGGCGCAAGGGGTACCGTCCGGCCGCAGGACCATCACTTCCTGGTTGGCCACCGCCTTGCCGATGGAATTGGGCCGCCGCTCGAGTTCGGCCGGATCCAGGTAGGTAGAGCGAAACGCCTCCGTGAGGCCGTACATGCTGAAGATGCGCGCGCCCGGCAGTCGCTGCTGGAGTTTTCGCAGCAGCGCGTGAGACAACGCACCCCCCGAGTTCGTGGCGTAACGCAGGGACTGCAGCTGCGTGGGCGCGAACTCACTTTCAACCAGGTGCGCCCACATGGTCGGCACACCCGCGAGGCCCGTGATCTTCTCGAGAGCGATCTCCTGCACGAGCGCCGCCGCCGTGGAGTAGTTAGTCAATACCGCGCAGGCGCCCACGGCCAGCGCCGTCGTGACCTGGCTGAGGCCGTAATCGAAGCTCAGCGGTAAAGCGGTCAGCAACCGGTCGTCGGGCGAGTTCTGCAGATAACGCGAGACCTCGATCGCGCCAGAGACGACATTACGATGCGAGACCACCACGCCCTTGGGAGCGCCGGTACTGCCCGAGGTATAAAGAATCGCGAGTGGATCGCGGTCGATGACCGGATTCTCCGGCGGCGACCCGGCGGCGCCGGGCAAGGATTCGTAGAGGATCGCTTTCCTGCCGGCGATCGTCGGCGCTTCGTCGCCGTCGCAGACGATGCACAGCGGCGCGACGCCGGCAGACAGTGCTTCACTCACCACTGAATTCATGCTGTTCGAGAACACCAGCGTCGCTGCGCCACTGTCGCTGATGATGTGGCGCAACTGGCGCGCCTTCAGCAGCGGATTCGCCGGCACGAAGATGGCGCCGAGGCGGCTGCAGGCCAGCGCGAGCTCCACGACTTCCATGCGGTTCTGGAGATAGACCACGACGCGCGTGCCGCGCGCGACGCCGAGCGTCGCGAGACCGGCCGCGAGCGCCCGACTGCGGGCCGCGAGCTGCGCATGCGTGACCTCGCGGCCGCGCTGACGCAGCGCCGTCCGCGCGCCGTGTACTCGCGCGGTCGCATCCGATATGTCGTGTAGCCGGGTCATGGTTGGCAGCCTAACTCCACCGCTCGTTCTTGAGGGCGATCAGGAAAGTCAGATTCAACAGCATGTAGACGGCGGCCGCCGTGCACACGGTCAACAAAAGCCCCCACAGACTACCTACATCGACCAGAAACGTGAGGCCCCACGCAACGGCGCCCATGACGGCCGCCGACCACGAGGGTCTGCCCATCGCCTTGAGGGTGGTGCCGAGGCCGACCCCTAGCTCCCGGTACAACATGACCAGTCCCACTAACCACTGCACCGCCATTCCCGCCGTCACCACCGTGGCGGCTCCGGCCAAGCCGAATTTCGCGGCCAGCGGGACGATCAACGGTACGATGAACGCCAGGCGACACGCGCCCATGATCATCGATGCCTTGGGTTTGCCGATGCCCTCGAACAGATAGCCGCTGATGGCGGCCAGCGAGCGGAACAGGCCGAAGGTGGCGAGGATCTGAAGCGGCACCACCGCCGGCAACCATTTTTCGCCGTACACGACCCGGATGATGGGCTCCGCGAGGAGGATGATGCCCACCGACGCCGGCAACACCGCGAACATCACCAGGGTCAGCGTACGCAGGTAGGCGCCGCGCAGCGCACCGCGATCCGACTGCAACTTGCTGTACGCCGGCATCATGATGCTCGAGGCGACCTTCGCCAGTTGCGTGGTGGAGAGGTGGACGATGGTGAAGGCCACCGTGTAATAGCCCAGCGATTCGGTGCCCAGGACCTTGCCGATGACCGCCGAATCGATTTCGGTCGCAATGAACAACAGGACGGACGAAGCCGTGACGAATTTTCCGTAGCTCAGCAAGTCACGTGCGACGACCCGATCGAACGTGAAGCGGACACGCCCGGGCACGAACCAGTACGACAAGCCGGCGTTGAGCGCGGCCGTGACGAGTTGCCCCGCGACCAGTGCCCAGACGCTGCGCAGCCACCAAGCCAGCGCGATGGTGACGATGGTGCCCGCGACATTGGCGCTCTGAGCCAAATAGGTGAGCTGCCTGAACTCCAGTTCCTTCTGGCGCGCGATCGTGTTTATGTTGCGGAATCCGCCCAACACGAACACACCGCCCAGCACCATGAGCATGGGCGAGAGTTGCGGACTGTCATAGAAATCGGCGACGAAAGGCGCGGCGATTGCCAGGCATGCGGCCAACAACACGCCGCGCCAGACCAAGAGTGTGAATGCGGTGCCGCTCGCCTCTTCGAACGATTGAGTGCGAGCGATGAGCGCCTGCGCGACACCGGGACGCGTGAAAGTCTCGATAGCGCGCACGACGATCAACGCGAGCGCCATCATGCCGAAGATGTCCGGCGTCAGCAGGCGCGCCAGGACGACCGAACGGATCACACCCAGCAGCGACATCGCGCCTTCCGACATCGCCACCCAGATCCCGGATCTGAGAACCCGCGCCTTGACGGATCCACCCTCCGCAAGGGCGAAGCGCGCAGCCTTTTTCAGTGCTTTGATTGGCACGCGAATTCGCGACGGATCAAGGAGAATGTGGGGGTGTAAGTGGCATGCCTCGAAAACGGCGGCGATGATACACAGATGCCCTTTATGGCCAAGCGAGGATCGGCATGTCAGGACCGCAGAACGCGAAGCGGCGCATACTTTATGTTGAAGGTAACGTAGACGGGACCATCGGCGGCTCCTTTTTCAGTCTTCTGTTCCTGGTTACCGGCCTCGACCGGGCTCGTTTCGAGCCCATCGTCGTATTCGCGGCGCCGAACAGTCTGCTCCCCCGGTTCCACGAGGCCGGCATCCAGACCCATGTCATTCCCTTGGCGCCGAGCATCCGGCTCCCGGGCCTTGCCAGATTGATCGCCAAGGCGCTCAACTTCATGCGCGGGTGGGTTCAGGAACCGGCTCGTCTCGCCGGCATTCTCAAGCGCGAGCGCATCGACCTGCTGCACCTGAACAACAGCATCACCCGCAATCACCCGTGGATGATCGCGGCGCGCAGGGCCGGAATTCCATGCATCACTCACGAGCGCGGGATCAACGACACGTTCCGGCCGCGCGAACGTCGGCTGGCGCGTTCACTGGACGCAGTGATCTGCATCTCGAGCGCCGTCCGCGCAAATTTCATCGACCATGACCTCGCGCACCTGCCACTCGTGACCATCTACAACGGGCTCGATCCCGCGCAGATGCGAGTCACGAGGGATGTTGTCGCCGTGCGCGCCGAGCTCGACGTGCCCGCCAATGCGCGCCTGATCGGCATCGTCGGCAACATCAAGCCATGGAAAGGCCAGGAAGTCGTCCTGCGCGCCATGGGCCTGCTGCGCGAGCGGTTTCCCGAACTCGTGTGCGTCCTGATCGGCGACACCTCACCACACGAGGTTTCCTACCGGGACCAGATGTTCGAGCTCGCCCGGGAGCTGGGAATCGAGGCGCAGGTGCGAATTACCGGCTTCCGCTCCGACGTGGCGAATTACGTCAATGCGCTGGAAATCCAGATCCACGCGTCGGTGTCGCCCGAGCCCTTCGGCCGCGTGCTGCTCGAGGCCATGGCGCTCTCGAAACCGCTGGCTGCCAGCAATGGCGGCGCGGTGCCGGAGATCGTGCAGGAGAAACAGACCGGTCTTCTCTTCAAGCCAGGTGATCCGCGGGCGCTTGCGGATGCTCTCGCCTATCTGCTGGAGGATCCGGCGCGCGCGGCAGCGATGGGAGCCGCGGGGCGTGCCCGCCTCGACGCCGAATTCTCGATCGCGCGCAACGTACAGCTCACGCAGCAGCTCTACGATCAGCTCTTTAGCAAACAACCTCTCACGAATTCGTAGTCCGCGGCCATGCGCTCTCGATCGGCGGCATCCTTGTAGGCGAGGTTCGGAGCGTTGGTCTTCTCGACGATGCCGATCGTGTAGGTCTCGCCGGCTTGCGTGAGCGTGTCGCGCAATGCCTGGTTCAGCCGGCGCGTCGCCACGACGCTGCCGGTGTTCTCCAACGCCCAGGCGCGCGGCGAGAAATCGGCCTCGTGATCCAGCATGTGCCGGATGGCGTCCGCCAGCTCGTGATCCTCCGCGAGCATGCCGGTCTGCGGATTGATACGGCTGCGAGCCCCACCGATGCTCCGAGCGTAAACGATGGCCGGCACGTTCGCGAACATGGCCTCGACCAGCGCCTTGTTGTCTCCTTCCTTGCGGGACAGAAACAGGAACACCCGTGATTCCGCCACAAGATCCGCGAGCCGTGCGTGCGGCAGGCTCTCGAAGATCTCGACCTGCACGCGTGGATTTCGCATGGTCCCGGCTTCGGCGCGAATGTCGTTCGCAGTGCGCGAGCCCCATGGGAATCCGATCAGCAGCACGCGCACGTCGCGCTCGCGCACCTCGCGCAGGGCACGGAAGAGCTGCGCATGGCGCTTGTGCCGCGCCCAATTCGCAACCATGGCGAGGTCGTATTTCTTGCTTGCGGGCTGCGCGGGTGGTTTGAAGACGTCCGCATTCACCCAGTCCGCCGGTCCCATCTTCAGCGGCACCAGCGGCGCGCCGATGCTTTCGATGAAGGCGTGATCCTCGGCGGTGAAACACATGATGAACACCGGATTGCCCGGCTTGATGTACATGAGGATGCTCGGGTCGACATAACCGGCCCAGCAGGGCTCGAGCACGAATACGTAGCGCTGCATCAGCGATTCGAGATCGTAGAGTGAGGCCAGCGCGCTAAACGTGCGGGCGTACTTGAGCAGCAGCACCCCTTTCTCGCCGGCGCTCGCCGCCTTGAGCACGATGACGTCGCGAAACAGGTCGCGTGGCCCACGCCCGGATTGCGCATACAGGCCGGCGAACTCCCGGGCCGCGGGATCGGCGCGGAACGCCGCCACGACCGGATTGCTAGCGGCCGTCTGGCATGCTCGAACGGTTCGGAAAATTTCGCGACGCGCAAGCGCTTCCGGCCAGCCAGTCCTCGAAGTTCGGACGATCCAGCAAAAATCGACAAGGGCGCGGTACGGTCGTCCGGTGGCGCGATAGTATGCGGCGCGCGCCAGGAAGCTCACTGACAGCATCCAGCGTACCGGCCAAAACCGGAACAGTGCTTCTTGCCAGGCGCGTTTCATCGTGTGGTCCCTGAAAAAGGTCGGATTGTACGTATTGAACTGGATCGATGAAGATTCTTTATGTAACCCAGATCGTGCCCTACCCGCCTCATGGAGGAGTGCTTCAACGTGGCTACAACCTGCTGCGTGAGCTCGGCAAACATCACGAAATCCATCTGCTGGCGTTCCATCATCCGAACGAGCTGCCGCATGGGGAGCCCGTGGAACGCAGCCTGCGCGAGCTGCGCGGTTTCTGCCGAACGGTCGAATACTTCAAGCTCTGGCCGAAGAAGTCGCCGGCGCACATGATGGCCGCGCTGGCCCTCGGCGCACTGCGCAGTGATCCGTTCAGTGTTCTCGCGCATCGCAGCCCCGCGCTGCGCGCGCGGCTGCGCGAGTTGTGCGCCACGCCGGGCGCCTTCGATCTAGTGCACCTTGACACCATCGCCCTCGCCCAATATGCCGGGGATTGCGGCGGAATCCCGCTCACCCTCGCCCATCACAACGTCGAGTCGCAGCTCATGGCGCGACGCGCCGAACGGGAACGCGGATTCGCGCAGCGCTGGTACGTGCGTTCGCAGGCCGAGCGGTTGCGGCGCCTCGAAGCACGGGTCTGCCGGGATTTCGTGAACATCATGGTATCGGACGCCGACGCCGAAACGCTGCGCGGCATCTGTCCCGATGCGCACACCTGCGTGGTTTCCAACGGCGTCGACACCGAATACTTCCGTCCCCGCTCCGGCCAGGAAACTCCGTTGCTGGTATTCACCGGTGGCATGGGCATGTTCGCGAACCGCGATGCCGTGCACTGGTTCATCGACGAGATCTGGCCGCTCGTCCGCGTTCAGGTGCCCGAAGCGCGCTTCGCCGCGATCGGAAAATTCCCGAGCCAGCACGCGCGCGAATCCGCGGCCCGCGATCCGTCCATCGAAGTCCCGGGCTTCGTCGACGATATCCGCCCGGTGGTGGCGCGCGCGGCCATCTACGTCGTGCCCATGCGCGTCGGGGGCGGCACCCGGCTCAAGGTGCTCGACGCCATGGCGCAAGGCAAGGCCATCGTCTCGACGACGCTCGGGGCGGAGGGCATCGACGCGACCGCCGGCGAACATTTCGAACTGGCCGACGATCCGGCCTCTTTCGCCGCTTGTGTCGTGAAGCTGCTGCGCGACCCGGCCGAGCGGGCACGTCTCGGCGCGGCGGCGCGCAAACGGATCGAGGAGAAATATGCGTGGAGCGCGCTCGGCGAAAAGCTCGGGCGCATCTACCGGCAGGTCACGTCGAGCGTGGCTGCCACCCAGGATCAACGACACGGAAACGCGGAAACGTCATGACTAGATTTGAAATGCTCTACCTGTGCACGCTGCGCTTCGAGCACCCGCTGCACCAGTACGTTCATCGGACCATCAAGAAGATCGCGCGTGGAATCGGAGGAAAATTCCGCGCGCTGGACGTTGGTGGGCGACGCTCCAACTACACCATCAACGTCCCGGCCGAAATCTGGATCACCGATGTGCCGCGAGAGCGCGAGATCCAGAAGCAGCTGGATCTCGGGGCCACCGACGAAATCCGGGATAACATACTCCGGCGCCGCAGCAACGTGACGGAGTACCTGTACGACGACATGACGAGGACGAAGCTGCCCGATGGGCACTTCGCCATGGCGACCGCCATCGAGGTGCTCGAGCACGTCGAGGAAGACGAGGTGTTCGTGGCCAACGTGGCGCGGGTGCTGCAGCCGGGTGGATATTTCGTCATGACCACGCCCAACGGCGATTTCAAACCGAAGCCCTATCCGGACCACAAACGTCACTATCGCGGCGCGCAGCTCGAAGCGCTGCTTCGCAAGTACTTCGCCGACGTGAAGATCGAATATCGCGTGAACGCGGATGCGCTGTTCAGCTACGCGCTCAAGCGGCCTTCCATGCGCGCTCCGCTGCGCACGCTGACGAGCATGGGTGCTTACGCGCTCAATGCGATACGTGAATCAATGGGCGGAGGTGGCAAAGGTCCCATGGGCAAGAACCACCTGTTCGCAGTCTGCCGCAAGGCGCCGGCTGAAGCCGGCGCCCGCGGCTGATTCCTTACTGCGCGGTCAACTGCGCCGGCGGTCTCGGTCGGACCTCCGTGCCGAGCTCGTAACCACGGGTCCCTACGTACTGGGCATACCCGGATGACAGCGCGCCGCTGGACGTGACGATGTTCTGGTTCGGATAACCCACCAGATTCTCCGTCATTGTGATGCGCGAAACGTCGCTGACGTTCGAATGATAGATGTGCGAACCGCTCGGCGTGCCGGCGTCCGAACTCACGATGACGTTGTTGTAGAAGCGGAACGGACCGTCGGCCGAGTCGGTGTTCCGCACCTGCACACGACCGATGAAGGTGTTGCGGTAGATGTCGATGCGGCGGCCGGTGCCGTTCTGGTTGACGTCCAGCGCGAGATCGCTCGTCTGGCGCACGAGATTGAAGTTGATCTCGCCGGAGGTCGTACCCTCATCCATGTTGCCGCCGATGGCCATGTGCGTGAAGTTCTCGAAGCGATTGTTTCGCAAAGTGAACTGCGGGATATCGGCCTTGAGCTCGATGCCGCGCCATGCGTCGTGCCAGTAGTTGCTCTCGACGAGCAGCTTGCGCTGCGAGTAAATCTTCATCATCGGGTCGACCGGCGCGCGATAGAACTCACAGTCCTGCACGACCATGTAGTTCGACCAGGCTCCGTAGTTCTGCGTGGTCATGATGAACGAGGCGTTGCTGCCGTCGTTGTTGGCGCTCGGCTCACTGTTGTCGTGCATGCGCAGGCGACGGAACGTCCGGTAGTTGTCGCTCGGACCCGAGGTCACCTGGAAACCCATGATGTGGGAGTTGGTGGTCTCGAAACCGTCGATGTACACGTAGCTGCCTGTCAGGCGGATCATCGGACCCGGCTCCGAACCTCCTGCGCGGAACATGAAATCGATGAGCGGTGTCTCGTTGGGATACGCCAGCCAGATCACCGAACGCTGCGCGCCGGCGATCTCGACGCGCTCCCAGGGCGATCCCACGCTGGCGCGCGGCAGATCAGTGACGCGATACGTACCGGCGCGGAAATACGTGATCAGTCCGCTGGTGTTGCCCGCACTCACCATGTCGCTGATGGTCCGCCATGGATTCTGCGCGGTGCCAGTGCCGCAGCTCGACGTGCAGCCGTTGGTCGACGCATTGCGACCGTTAGTCGCATCAATGAAGCGGAACCCCTCGGTCGTCACCGTGATGTTCCAGGTCGAGCTCTGGGTAGCGCCTTCCGAGTCCCTCACTGTGATCGTGGGCGCAGCGTTCGCCTGCGGATTGGTCCAGTTGATCGTCCCAGTGCGCGAGTCGATCGTCATTCCCGAGGGCGCATTGCTCAGCGAGAAGGTGTATGGCCATGCACCCCCGATGACCGCGGCCCGGATGTTGTAGACCAACCCGGGATACGCTTTGTAGATTCTGTGCTGACCGGATATGGCCGGATAACCCGTGGCGGGCGAGGTATTGACCGCGCGCGGCGACACGAGCTCGAGCGGGTAGTTAGCCGCGAACGCCGGCGCGGCAGCCACGAGGACGCAACTCGCTAGCAAGAGCCGACGGAAGGGAAGGGCAAATTTCATTGACAGAATCTCCTCATCATGATCGGAGCGGCACTGAACATATTTAGCCGCGGCCCACGGCCCCGTGGAAAGGCGACCGAACTCGGCAAGCAAGCGATTTGTTGCCTCCGGAGATTTGAGCAGAATCGTGCACCGGCCCGCCAGAGTAGGCGATTTGCGACGCGGGAAATGTAGTAAAAGTATCCATGTCGCCTGTGCGAGTTCACGTTTTCGAAGGCCAAATATCGCAGCCGGGGCCCCGAACGGCGGCCGGGGCGTTACCTTACGTAAATGGATCAGCAGGAAGTTCCGCGGCGGGAGCGCGCGGCCAACGCATCACCGCTCCGTTCGGGTCCGGTGCGCCTGCTCATGGTCAACTCGACGCTGCACATCGGCGGCGCCGAACAGGTTGCGGCGTCGCTGGCCGAACGTGTCGACAAGGCCCGCTTCGAGGTGCGCGCCTGTTACCTCAAACAACCCGGGCTCATCGCGGACCAGATGCTGCGCGCCGGCGTGAATCTGAATCCGGTGCCGGGCCTCGTGCCCGGCAAACGCGACTACCTTACCTTCCTGAAGCTGCGCCGGATGATCCGCGAGCACCGCATCGAGGTCATTCACACTCATGACATCCACGGACTCATCGACGGCGCTCTTTGCCGGCTGACGACGCCGGGCCTGCGGCTGGTGCACACGTTTCACTTCGGCAACTATCCGCATCGCACCCGCTGGCACAAGTTCATCGAAGGCACTTTGTGGCGCGTCGCCGATGGACTGGTCGCAGTCGGCAACGCACAGGCGGCGTCGATCCGCGCGCTGTACGGGATTCCGAGCGAACGATTGCGCGTGTTGTGGAACGGCGTGGACGATCCGCAGTTGCGGCAGGACGTGGCGCCTCCGGAGGGCGTCGAGCCGTCGGACGTGCCGACCATCGCAAGTGTCAGCACGCTCATTCCGCAAAAGGGGCTGGACTATCTACTTGAGGCCGCCGCGTTGCTGCGCGACGGCGGCGACCGCTTTCGCCTGCTGATCGCCGGCCAAGGCAGATTGCGCGAAACGCTCGAAGCCCAGGCCGCACGTCTCGGACTCGGCGACACCGTGAAGTTTCTCGGGTGGGTGCCGCAGGCGTCGCAGCGGATGCTGCCGCTGTGCGACATCTTCGTGCAGTCGTCGCGCTGGGAGGCCATGTCCGTCGTGGTGCTCGAGGCGATGGCTTCGGGCAAGGCGCACGTCGTCACGTCCGTCGGAGAGAATCCGCACGTCGTGCTGCACGAGAAGACCGGCATCATCGTGCCGCCGGGCGATCCGCAGGCGCTGGCGCGTGAATTGCGTCGTCTGCTGCGGGATCCCGCACTGCGCGCCAGTCTCGGCGGCGCGGCGCGCGCCCGTTACCGCGAGTTGTTCACCACGCAGCACATGATCGCCGCCCACGAGGCGCTCTATGCCGAACTCACCCGCCCTGCCCGCGCGCTCACCGATGCGTCAGACGTCCTACACACTCGCTGAGCGCGTCGATCTGGTGCTCGCGGGCGAAGCGCGCCTCGATGCGCGCCCGCGCCGCCGTGCGCATGCGCGCGAGTCGCTCGCGATCGTCAACGAGCGCGGCGATGGTCTGCGCGAGTCGCACCGCGTCGCCGGCCGGCACGACGACCCCCGTTTCACCATCGCTGATCGTCTCCGGCGTGCCCTGCAGGTCGCTCACGATCACGGGCAGGCCGCAGGCCTGCATCTCGAGAGAGGACATCGGGAAGGAGTCCCAGCCCGTCGAGGGAATGCAACCCAGGTCGGCGCCGTTGAGCAGGACCGGGATGTCGGACTGGTAGCCACCGAAGGTCACGTGGGAAGACGCGGCATCGATGATTCCCGCGAACTGCTCGGCTTCGCCCGGGCGATTGCCGAGGAACACGCAGTGGATGTCGCGCCGGCTCATGGCGCTCACCAGATGCTCCATGGCCTCCATCAACACGTGCACGCCCTTACGACGATGAAGATGACCCATGTTCACGACGACCGCGCGGTCCGCCGGAATGCCGAAGCGCGCGCGCATCACACCTCGCTGGTCGTCAGCCGGACTGAACTTTCGGACATCCACGCCGGTATGGACGATGGACGTGGCGCGCGCATCGATGCCACGGCCATGGACTCCGAAACGGCGCATGGCCTCCGATTCGAAGATGAAGTGATCGGGCTTGTACCGGCGCACCAGGGCCACTTCGATTCGTTTGAGCAGCAGCTTCAGGCCATGGTTCATGGAACTCATCGGCGCGCCGAGATAACTCACGACGGTATCCACGCCGGCACGACGCGCATGTTTGAGGCACGGCGCGCTCACGGGCAGATCCAGGCCGAAGATGAGACCGATGTCGTTCCTGCGCAGGTACTCGGTGAACCGCGCGACGTCCTCGGGCCCGTGCTTGCGGTAGTTGAACTCGAGCACATTGCGGAAATCGGCGGGCAAGGCGGACGAGCGATCGTCGCCAACCTTGCCGAACGAGAAGTGGACGCGCGCGGGATCGCCGGTAAGACGCAACGCCATTTCGTGGAACACGCTGATGAGCCGGCCGATTGCGAAACCGATGCCAATCTCGTAGGAAATCATGATCAGGGCGCCACGTTGATACATCAGATCGTTCCAGCTCTTTGTTTGCAGGGTGTTTACCCGACCTGCTCCGCGTTGCAAATACCCCCGCGAGGATGTCCGTCGTGCAGCTAGAATCGCGTCGCACTTTGGAACCGCCCGTTTCCGACCAATACTCCCCGGCGCAGACATTGTCAGATCGAAACTCGAGCACGATCCAGCCGCTGGAACCGGTCACCATCGAGGTCGTCGGTGAATCCATGCGGGAGGCATGGGATGGGTTCCTGCGGAACCGGCCGGGCGCCAGCTTCTACCACCTTCACGACTGGAGTCGAATCAATTCGCGGTTCCTGGGCCACGAATCCCATTACCTTGCCGCCAGGCGCGGCGGCGTCATCGTTGGCATCCTTCCGCTGGTCATGGTCAGAAGCCGCCTGTTCGGACGCATCCTCTGCTCGATGCCGTTCGTGAACTACGGCGGGCCGGTGGCGGAAGACGAATCGATCGCGCTGCAGCTCGCGCAACGCGCGGCCGAACTCGCCGCCGGGTTGCGCGCCGATTATCTCGAACTACGCTGCGCGACACCGCTGGCGACCGACATGCCCGTATCGTTGCGAAAGGTAAGCCTGACGGTCGAGCTGCAGAGCGATCCGGAGGCGCTGTTCAATTCGTTCTCGCAGAAGCACCGCAAGAACGTGCGACGCGCGCAGAAGAACGGCCTCGAGGTGATCGCTGGCGGAATCGAGCTGCTCGACGACTTCTACGATGTGTTGCAGCTCTCTTGGCGGGACCTCGGCACGCCTATCTACTCGAAGGAATACTTCCGCGCGGTGGTCGAAGCCTTCCCGAACAACACCCGCCTCTACTCCTGCCGTTCCGGCAAGACGCCGGTCTCGGCGGCCATGGTCGGCATGCACGAGGGCACCGTGGAAGGCATGTGGGCCGGCACGCGCGCCGACATGCGTAATCTCCAGTCCAACTACGTCATCTACTGGGAAATGCTGCGCGACACCTGCGTGTCGGGTCAGAAGCTGTTTCATCTCGGTCGTTCGACGGCGGACTCGGGCGCCGAACAGTTCAAGTCCAAGTGGAATGCCCAATCTCACCAGCTCTACTGGTATTTTCACCGTCCTCGAGGCGGCGACATGCCGGGTCTCAACGTGGACAATCCGAAGTACCGCCTCGCGATCGCGGCGTGGCGACGACTGCCTCTGTGGGTGACGCGGGCCATCGGTCCGCACATCGCCCGCGGAATCCCGTGAATACGCCGATGACGTATCTGGCCCCGAGTGGAACCGTGATGAGGCTGGGCGAAATCGCGCGCGGCTTCTGGCGGGGCCTCGCGGGCGATCCGGCCGCGCGTTTATCCGCTCGCCTGAGGGATCACGCATCGGCGCCGGTCTGTCTGCCCGTCGCCTCGGGCCGTGCTGCGATGACGCTGGCGCTGGAAGCCATGCGGGAGCTGGCCGACGATCCACGGCGCGACGAGGTCATCATTCCCGCTTACACCTGCTATTCGGTCGCGGCATCGATCGCGCGCGCCGGGCTGCGACCTCGACTCTGCGACATCGATCCGGCGACGCTGGGACTCGATCCACGCGCGCTTCGGGATGCCGACTTCTCGCGCGTTCTGGCGGTGATCACCGCCAACCTTTACGGCATTCCCAATGCGCTCGAGGAAATCGAAGCCATCGCTCACGAGCGCGGCGTGTTCATGCTCGACGACTCCGCTCAGGCATTGGGCGCGCGCATCGGCGGCCGCGCTGTTGGCGCCTTCGGCGATGCCGGCTTGTACAGTTTCGACAAGGGAAAGGTGCTGTGCACGATCCAGGGCGGCATCGTGTTGGCCCGGAACCAGCGCTTGGGTGAAGTAATCGCGCGTCGCGTATTCGCGCTCGGTGGCCCGACGCTCATCGAAGCAGCGGGCAACGCCGTCAAGCTTCCCATCTACTCTCTGTTCCTGCGTCCATCCATGTACGGCGCGATTCGCCACATGCCCTTTCTCGGTCTCGGCCGCACGGTGTACGAGACCCGTTACCCCATCACGCGACTCGGCCGACTGCAGTCCGGCGTAGCGCTCACGCTTTTCGACCGACTGGATGAACTCAACGCCGCGCGCGTGCGAAATGCTGCGAATCTCGCGACGGCGCTACGAGACATTCCGGGAGTCTCGCTGCCGTCGATCGCAGCGGACGCGGCCCCCGTTTTCCTGCGATTTCCCGTGCTCGTCCGTGCACCGCTGGAGCGCGCCATCGTGGTGGATGCGCTGGACCGTGCGGGCATCGGCGCGACCAGTTCCTATCCGTCCGCGTTAGCAGACGTCCCCGAGATCAGAGCGCAATTGCGCGAGCCATCACTGCCGATGCCCGGCGCGCGACAGGTCGCCGCGGAAATCGTGACCCTGCCCACGCACGGTCATTGCCCCGCGGATCTCGGACCGCGTGTGCGGGACGTCCTCGCCCCCGCGCAAGCCAAGGCGGTTTATGCCTGATTCCTTGCGCCGGTTCGCGCGCCGCGCCATCGCCAACATGCTCTATTACTCCGGCGTGCTGTGGCTGCTGGCGGCGCGGCGTCTGCGTGGGCGAGCGATCGCGCTTATGTATCACCGCGTGCTCCCCATCGGGGCCGACACTTTTTCCGACGAGACCATCATCGTCACTCCGGCCACTTTCAGACGGCACATGGCATTCCTGCGACGACATTTCCGGCCGATATCCGTGGCCGAGGCCGCGGAGCGCATGTCACGCGGCGAGCCGCTGCCCGACATGAGTTGCCTGGTGACCTTCGACGACGGGTGGCGGGACAACTTCGAACATGCACTGCCCATACTGCGCGAATCCGGCGTGCCCGCCACGGTCTTTGCCGCGGTGAATTACATCGGCTCGAAGACCTGCTTCTGGCAGGAACGTCTCAACCGCATGCTGTTCCGCGCCGTGCGCCAGGGAGGCGCGGCGCGCAAGCTGGCGGAACGTCACGTGGGAGCCGGCGCGGAAGACTGTGACGATCCGGACCTGCGGCGACGCGCTCGCGCCAGCGTGAGCCGCATGAAGAAGACGTGCAGCGACGCGCAAATCGCCGAGTTCGAAAGCGAACTCGCGCAGGCACTCGCGCCGGACGACGGCACTCTTTCGTGGGGTGACGACTCCTTCATGAGCTGGGAGCAACTGGTGGCGCTGACGCGCGATTCGCCGGTCTCCGCCGCGGCTCATGGCTGCTCCCACCGCCCGCTGACCACGTTGAGTCCGAAAGAGCTGGACACGGAACTCGCCGATTCGCGCCGCCGCCTCGGCGAGGCGTTGGGAGCCGACATAGACGCCATCGCCTATCCGAACGGCAACTATGACGATGGCGTCATCGAGTCCTCACGCGCCCACGGATTTCGCATCGGCTTCACCACCGACAAGGGCGTGGTCTCCCCGGGCGACGACCCGCTGCGACTACGGCGCATCAACATCCACGAGTCGGCCACGGCGACGGCGCCGGAATTCCTTTGTGCGATGTTGCAGATATTTCATCGCCTGCGCCGAAGCTGAGCGCCGAGCATGCGTATCCTGGTCACTGACGGAGATGCCCGTTCAGCCCTCGCGGCCGTCCGTTCCCTCGGACGCCGCGGTCACGAAGTCATCACCTGCGCCGCCCGACTGCCCTCCCTTGCGGCGGCTTCTCGTTATTCATCAGCGGCGGAGATATATCCGGATCCCACGCGGGATGCCGACGGTTTCGTGCGCGCGTTGATCGACATCGTGCAGCGGCGCGCCATCGACGTACTGCTGCCCATGACCGAAGTGACGACGCTGCTCGCCACGCAGAACAGGCACCTGCTGCCGCCCGGCGTCAGACTGCCATTCGCGTCCGCGACCGCCATCGCGCGCGCGTCCGACAAGGCGAAGGTCATCGAACTGGCGCAGCAGCTCGGCGTCCCGGTGCCTCGCTCGGCCATGCTTGCCTCGCCCGATGAGGCGTCCGCACTCAAGGCATCGCTCACCTGGCCGGTGGTCGTGAAGCCCGCGTGCTCGCGCGTCCGCGTCGGATCGCGATGGATCTCAACTAGCGTCGCCTATGCTGCCGACCCCGCGGCGCTACGGCGCTTGCTCGCCGCCCTGCCCGAGGCAGCCTTCCCGGTGTTGCTCCAGGAGCGCATCGAGGGGCCAGGCGTCGGCGTGTTCGTATGCATGGACGGTGGCGAGCCCGTGGCCTTGTTCTCGCACCGGCGCCTTCGCGAGAAACCTCCGTCAGGCGGCGTGAGCGTACTCAGCGAGAGCGCCCCACTCGATCCAGTGGCGCGCGACCACGCGGTCAAATTGCTGCGCGCCCTCGACTGGCGCGGCGTCGCGATGGTCGAGTTCAAACGTGACCGGCGCGACGGTTCGCTGCGACTGATGGAAATCAACGCCCGATTCTGGGGCTCGCTGCAGCTTGCCATCCGCGCGGGAGTCGACTTCCCCTCGATACTCGTCGGGCTGGAGAGCGGTGAGCCGCTGCCGAAGGCGCTCGAATATCGAGTGGGGGTGCGATCGCGCTGGCTTTCGGGCGACCTGGACTCACTGCTGCTCGTCTTGCGTCGCAGCCGGCGGCGCCTCGATCTCACGACGGCGCATCGGGGACGATGGCGCACATTGTGGGACTTCCTGCACTTCTGGGGCCGCGACCTGTACTACGAGCTGGAACAGCGGGACGATCTCGGCCCCGCCCGCCTCGAATGGCGCCGCTGGCTCTTTGGTAGTTAGGCCGGAACGGCCGCCGTACCAGCCGCCGGTTCGGCCTTGACCGGCGCCGGCGCCTCGAGTTGCTGCTGCGCGATGCGCCGCCCCACGATCATGAGGGCGGCCAGAACGAAGACATGCGGGTAATACGCGACCGAGAGAAATGCGCCGGCGATGGAGAATCCGAGCATGCTGCCATTGAGCATGTACAACATTCGGTCCTCGGGATTCAGGAACCCAGGCAGCCTGCGGTCGCGCGCGAGGCGCGCCGCCATCATTCGGCGCATACGCGTGCTGGCACGCACGCTGCCGATCAGCAACACGAACAACGTGATGATGCCCGGCAACGCGAGCTCGCCGAGAATCAGGAAGTACATCGAGTGCGCGGTCTTCCAGCGCGGACTCGTGGCGCTCGCCGGCCGGTACTTCGTGCCGAAGGAGACGGGAAAATGCCCCGCGCCCACCCCGAGCACCGGATTGTCCACGAACATATTGATTCCGGCCTGCCACGCATGGATGCGGCCCATGGCGGAGCCATCCTCCTCGTAGTTGGACATGGTGCCCATGCGCTTGAGATATGTATCTGGCGCATACGCCAGGACGGCGATGGCCGCCAACACCACTCCCGCGATGGTGAGGCCCTTGCGGGGGCTCCGCAGCCACAAGTAACCCACCACGGAGGCCATGCCCAACGTTCCTCCGCGCGACGAGCTACCCACGATCGCGAATATCAGCACCAGCAGGATGAGCCACCAGAAGGCCTTGCTGAAACGCGAGGGAGCCGAAAGCGCCAGTTCGATCGCCATCGGCAAGAGAATGCAGATGGACAGACTGAAATCGTTGCCGTCACCGAGGAAGGTGGCGCCGGTGATGTAGTGGCGCTCAGACGGATTGAGGATCGCCTGCGGATTCATCGCCAGCAGGAACAGGTGCGCGAAGATCAGCGTCTTCATGACGCCGCGCAACCGGTCGAGGGAAGTGATGATGCGTAGGATCAGCAGCCACAAAAATACATATCCAAGGGTCGTCGAAATCACGGTGATCGTGTACATCTTCACGCGTGCATGCACGATCGAGAACACGATCAGACCGAAGTAGATGAGGATCCACTTCGCCATCTTGTCCTTGAAGATGTCATCGAGGGGTCGAAGCCCATCCTTCTTGAAACAGGTCACCAAGAGCAGCGTCAGCGGCAACAGGCTGTTTAGATGCAGCGCACTCAGGCCGGGCACGAAGCTTGAAGGGCGTGCGTACTCGAAGAACAAACAGAGCAGCAGCCACCAGTAGAGGAGACCGGTATCTGCCCCGGCCGCAGCGGCCTTTGGCCGCCGGTTCATATGGCCCCGACCAGGCGCTCGTACATGCGCGTCTGCGCTTCGGTCCGCGCCACGAAGGAGAACTCGCTCTCGATCTTCCGCCGGCCGACCCGTGCCATCCGGACGAAGGATTCGGGATCGGCCAGATAGCGGCGGATGCCATCTTGCAACGCTGCCAGCGAGCGCGGCGGCACCAGCCACCCAGACATGTCGTGATTGACAACTTCCCGGGTACCGCCCACGTCCGTGGCCACGACCGGAACGCCAAGGTAGGCCACCTCCAGCATGACGTTGGGCAGGCCTTCGGTGAAGCTGCTCTGCACCACCAGGTCGTAGTCCTGATACAGCGCAGGCATGTCCTTGACGAACCCGAGGAATTCGACTCGTTCGGCGATGCCGTGCGCGCCCGCCGCCGCGCGCAGCCGCGCTTCGAGTGGGCCGACGCCGGCGAACGAGAGTTTCAGTCCCGGAAATTCCGCCGTCAGCCCGGCAACAGCCTGGATCAACAACTCCTGGCCCTTTTCGGGCGACAGGCGACCTACGTTGAGGAGGCGTACGTCGCGGCGCGGATCGGGAATGCGGCGCTCGACGTCGAGTACGTCGCGTCCGTAGGAATCGAGTGTCAGTGCGTTGTGAATCACTTCAAGCCGCGAGTCCGGCACCCACCAGCGAGGCAATCGCCGGCGCATGGCGTGCGACACCAGCACGACCCGGTCGAAACGGCGCAGGAGTATGCGGTCCATGAGCACGAACAGTTTGGCGCGCAGCGTGTTCGTAATCCAGCCGTGAGCCGTGCTCACCAGGTACATCTTGCGCCGCCGCCGGCACAGGAGGCCAAGCAGGTTCGAACGGACGTCGGAAGTGTGCAACACGTCGATGCGCAGCCGATCGACCAGGTCCAGGACCCGGTCTTGCAGCGCGATGCTGACGCCCCGCTCGTCAGGTATGGCGTGCACGTTGACACGGCGCGAGACTGCCGACTCCATCATCGGATGAGGACCCGTGCCGCTGACGAATACGCCAATGTGATACTCGACCCGCGCAGGGTCGATATGGGATGCCGTTTCCAGGATCGTCCGGCCTGGACCGTCCACCCACGGCGAATCGCGCAGGTGCAGTACACGGATCGCACGGCCCGTCATCCGGGCCTCCGGGTGGGCTCCCAGACTTCCAGCCGCGAACCTCCGAGCCACAGCAGCAGCGCCTTGAACGCAGCCGCGTTGACGAGCAAGAAAAAAGCGCTCAGGCGGATCAGGCTCACGCGCGCCGCGAGCGCCGGGAACACGAGTCCGAGCAGCGCGGACGCGTAGCAAACTACCTGCGCGACGAACGCCGCCAGGTAGAACTCGTGGTCTCGCAACATCCAGGCCGCGACGAGGCAGCCGACCATCGGCAGCGGCGCGAGCCAGCGCATGAGCTTGTGCGACCAGAGGATGAAGCTGAACGCCGGATACCGGAACGGGTTGAGCAGGTGCGCATTGCCGAACAGCGCGGTGATGCCGCGCAGGAAGGTACGCACCTTGCGCGTGAATTCCGCTCGTTGGCTGGACGCCGCCGTCATCGAACCGCGGGCCGCAGGCTCCGCGAGCGCGCGGTGTCCGCCGTCGACGGCGACGAGCACGGAAAGGAAGTCCGGCGCCATGCCTGCCACGAACGGCCTGCAGGTCGTGCGCCGCTGTCCGTAGAAACAGCCGCTCGCGCCCGCGATCGAATGCAGCTTCGCTTCCTCGCGCCGGAACAGCAGTTCGAGTCTTCCGTAGAACCCTTCGCTGTCGCTGCCTTCGATGTAGTCCTCTCCCGAGACGACTGAGATGCGCGGATCGGCGAAATGCGCGACGAGCCGGCGCAGCGACTGTTTCTCCAGCATGATGCCCGCGTCGGTGAACACCACGATCTCACCCGTGGCCCGCTGCAATCCGCCATTGAGCCCCGCGGCCTTGCCCGCGCGCGTCGCGAGCGGGACGACCTGGACGAGTCCGCCGCCCGCGGCCTGCGCGCGTTCGAGCGTATCGTCGGTGCAGGCATCGCCGATCACGAGGATCTGCAGCTTGTCGTGTGGATAGTCGAGCTCGAGCAGGTTGCGCACTTTCTCCGCGATCCGCCGGGCCTCGTTGTGCACCGGCAGGATGACGGTGACGGTGGGTTCGTACGAATCGTCGCCCGAGTGCGCCCCGCGCCCGAGCACGCGGTTGAGCGTCACGAGGACGAACGGGTAGATCGCATACGGATACGCGATGAGGAAAAGGGATACCCAGAAAAGGATTTGCATGGCCTCTACCGAAGCCTCGTCATTCGCGCCGTGGCGCGCGGTTCAGAGTTTGAGCTCCGTTACCGGCTCCACCAGCACGGGCTTGAGGTGCAGGTATCGCGTCGTCTTGCGCTTGGCCTCGATGTCCTTGAAGACGTGTTCGGCCTGCGCCTCGGTGATCTTGAGCGCGCCGGCCAGTTCCTTCGCGCTGTGGCCGTTGTTGAGCGCGTACAGCGCCAGATCCATCTGCGCGTACGGCAGCGCGAAATAGAATTCGTCCTGGCCCTGCGCGAGGCTGTAGGTATCCGTGGTCGGCGTGGCCTCGCAGATTTCCTTCGGCAGCTTCATGTGGCGCGCGAGCGCGTAGACCTGCGACTTGTACAGGTGCGCGATCGGCTTCACGTCCGCGCTGCCGTCGCCGTTCTTCACGAAGAAGCCCTGGTCGTATTCGAGCCGGTTCGGAGTGCCGATCACGGCGTAGTTGAGTCGGTCGGCATGGTAGTACTTGACCGTCTTGCGGATTCGCTGCTTGTGATTCGTCGCGGCGACGATCTGCAGGTATTCCGGCAGCGGCAGTCGCGCGGTCTTGAGCTCACCCGCGGGCGTCTGCACCACGAGCTCGAAGTGGTTGATGCGGCCCTCGAGGCCGCCCTTGATCACGATCTTGTTCTTCCAGCCGTCGCCGTATTCGGGGAACACGCGGCGGATCGCTTCGTCGCGTTGACGATAACAACCGATGCCCTCGAGCGCCGGCGCGATGTCGAACACTTCATAGCGGATGCCGAGATGTTCGGCGAGCTGCTTGCCGCGGGCCGTCGAGAATCCCGAGGAATCCTTCTCGGGCAGCATGATGCCGTAGACCCGGTCCTTGCCGAGCGCCTTCACGCACAGCGCCGAGCTCACCGAGGAGTCGATGCCGCCCGACATCGCGACCACGTAGCCGCGCTTGCCCACGTCCTTCGCAAGGATCTCGCGCAACCGCGTGCAGATGCGGTCGATGACCTTGTCGTTGTCCATATCGAGAACGCTTGCGTCGAACGCCATGAAAACCTCTGGTTTTTGCACTTCTTTCGGGATGTATTCAGGCCAGCTTGAACCGCTGGATCTTGCCGGAGGCGGTGCGCGGCATGACGCTCACGAACTCCACCAGCTTGGGAACCTTGTAAGCCGCCAGGTTCTGGCGGCAGTACGCCTTGACGGCGCGCTCGTCTATCTGCGCGCCTTCGCGTTTGACGATCACGGCCTTCACGGCCTGGCCGAGCAGTTCGTCGGGCATCGCGGCCGCGCAGACTTCCTCGACACCGGGCACGGCGGCGATCACTTCCTCGACTTCCTGCGGGCTCACGCGGAACGCGCCCACCTTGATCATGTCGACCGTGCGGCCGTCGATGAACAGGTAGCCGTCCTCGTCGATGTGCCCGAGGTCGCCGGTGCGCAGCCAGCCATCGCGCATCACTTCGCGCGTGGCGGCGGGGTCCTTCCAGTAGCCCTGCATGATGCTGGCACCGCGCGCGCAGATTTCGCCGATCTCGCCGGATTTCACGGGACGCCCGTCGAGCTGGACCTGGATTTCGATGCCGTCGACGGGCAGGCCGACGGAGCCGAGCTTCTCGGCGAGGTCCTCGGCCGGTAGATAGGACAGGCGCGCGGTGGCCTCGGTCTGTCCGTACATGATGAAGAGCGCGACGTGCGGCAACTCGGCGCGCAGGCGCTCGATGAGCGGCTTCGCCATGCCGCCGCCGGCCTGCGTGAGATAACGCAACTTCGAGAGGTCGTATTCCTTGAAATTCACGCGGCCGAGCAGCAGCGCGAACGTGGATGGCACGCCCGCGAAGCCGGTGATCGCTTCGGCCTGCATGCGTTGCACGGTGAGGTGCGGAAAAGCGAGGTTGTCCTCGATCACGAGTTCCGCGCCGGCCAGCAGGTGCGTATGCAACACGGAGTTGCCGTACGAGAAATGGAACGGCAGCACGCACAGGCCGCGGTCGGCCGGCGTGAGCGAGAGGTACTTGATGATGGCCGCCGAGTTGGCGGCGAGATTGCCGTGGCTCAGCATCACGCCTTTCGGGCGGCCGGTCGTCCCGGAGGTATAAATGATGCTCGCGAGTTCGTCGGACTTCGGCTGGTCGGCGAAGGCCGTGCCCTGCCCGCCCACGTCGCGCACGAATTGATCCAGCGATGAGTCATCGTCGCGCGGCGCGATCGCGATCACGGTGCAGCCAGCCGACGCGGCCGCCTGCGACAGCGCGGGCCACTCCGGGTGATCCGTCGAGCCGGCGAGGATGTGCGCCTCGCAATGTTCGATCTGGCGGATCAGCACGCTGGCGCGTTCCTGCGCGTTCAGCGGCACGGCCACCAGTCCCGCGGTCAGCGCGCCGTAGTACAGCGCGACGTATTGCGGCGAATTGCGCAGCAGCAGTGCGACGCGGCCGCCACGCTCAGGCGCGCGCTCGCGCAATCCGGAAGCGGCCGCGGCGATGGCGCGCGAAAGCTCGTCGTAGGTCCAGCGCGTTCCGCGCCAATGCAGCGCGACCGCGGCGCCGGAACGCGCCGCGGTTTCTTCGAAGTGCTGGACGATCGACGGGTGCATTCGGTGCGAGGAACCGACGCTTCAGGCGGCTTGGCGCTTCGACGACACGAAGGCCGCGATCTTGTTCACCGAGTCCAGGTTGTCCGGGATCATTTCCTCGTCCTTGACCTTCACCCCGAGCTGCTCTTCGATGAAGAAGATGAT
>JAEZCN010000189.1 GCA_023433515.1 Pseudomonadota bacterium | reverse complement strand
TGTCCACCTCAACGGCCGACCGGCTACTCAACGGCGCGGCGCGGCCTGTTACGCAGCCACGAGAATCGCAGGGGTCTCGCAGGTGGGCATCACCCGATCGTGGCCGCGATACCCATCAGCGCGTCTTCAGTTGGTGGGAGCGGTCGCCGGCTGCTCCATTTCCGCGGAGCCTGCACGCTTCGTGCTGTCGAGCTGCGCCTGGGCCTGTGCCTTGGCGGACTCGTACTGCGCATCCGCCTCGTCCTTGCAGGCCTGCTGCGCTTCGCCCTGCATGGTCTCGCACCGCTCCTTGGCGATCTGGCGCTGGCCATCCGCTTGCGCTACCGCAACGTCGTATTCAGCCGCGGCGCGATCTTCCATGCCTTCCGTCGCGACACCGGCAGCTTCACGGCGCTCCTCGGCAACGTTCTCCTGAGCATCCTGGCGCGCGTCCGCCACATCCTGCGCGGCCTCCTGGGCCGATTCGCGCTGGTTGCAGCCGGCCAAGGCGAAAACGCCCACAGCCGCGGCCACCATCAGAGTCCAGCTTTTTGATTTGGTCACGATTGCATCTCCTCACGTGTCGAATGAATTCATTGCCCACGCACATGCTGCGCCGGCACCCCAGGTCACGCGCGCGGACGGAACGCCCATGCAATGTCAGCCTGAACCCACCACCTGCGCAGTCCATTCGCCAGCGGCGCAGATTGCCGACAGGGTGACGTGGTGTAAGCACATCCTGACCCGACACGGGCGCGGCACGCTGACACACGTCGCGGCATTGGCGGCATAACTTGCGGATCCCACACCACCGCATCCACCAGAACTCAGGAGAGAGGCATGACCATCCATTCGAAGACCTTCGACAACGGTGCACGGAGCCCGGAATCCACCGCCGCGGAGCTGAATCGCATCGTCGGGCAGGCTGAAGAACTGCTGAAGTCGCTCGGCGACGAAGGCGGAGCCGCGTACGACGCCGTGCGCGAGCGCGTGCAACGCACGGTCGAACAGGCCAGGACGAAACTTTCGAGCGCGAGCGACCGGGCGCGCGCGGCGGCCAACGACGCGGCGCGGGTCACCGACACATACGTGCACGATCATCCCTGGGAGTCGGTCGCGTACGGCGCGGCCGCCGGTGCGGCGATCGGGATCCTCGTCACGGCGCTGCTGCGCCGCTGAGGCCGTAGTAGTTAGACAGGCCCGCGGCCGTCCCCGGCAACCGGCCGGGCGCCGCGGGTCGTTCATACCGTCGTTCTGCATATCGTCGTTCTGCAAGAGGGGAGAGAGACGCATGTTCGAATCGCTCGCACTCGGACTGCTGCTGGCGGATACCAACGGACAACCGACCCTGCCGCGCCGGCGTGAACCCACGCAGCAGGAGCGACACGAGCGGGACGGCACGCCGACCGATCCGCTGTTCGACCAGCCGCTCGTGGCGACCGACGATCACACCTTTGTCCGCAATGCGATCGAGGCGAGCCGGCAGGGCGTCTTCGACGCGCAGGCGGCCGGAGGCCTGGGCCCGCAGATCGAAAGCGCCGCGGAGGTGATCGAGCGCCAATACGACGAGACCCGTGACCGGATGGAGGGGCTGGCCAAGCGCAAGCACTGGCCGATACCCGAAGAAGTCGAACGCAGGAAGACGTCGACCGAACAGGGCTCGACCGGGCATCGCAAGAGAGCCGACTTCATCGTGAGCCAGATCGCCGCCCACCAGGCGGCGGTCAGGCAGTACCGCGCGCAGATGGCGGGCACGAAGGATCCGGAGCTCAAGCGCGCGCTGGGAGAGTCGCTCGCGGGTTACGAAAAGAATCTCGAGATGCTGGTCGAGCTGAAGTACCAGCCCTGATGAATCAGAGATGGCGCCGCGCGCGCTGACGGTTCTCGTTGCGACCGGTGAGCTGGCGAATCGCACCGATCAGCCGACCCACCTGCACGGGCTTGGCCAGGTGCTTCTGGAAGCCTTTGTCCAGTGCGCGCGCCTCGTCCTGCGGCCGCGAGAACGCCGTGAGCGCGACGGCCGGAAGATTGCGCGCGTCGACGTGCATGCGTGTGCGGATCGTTTCGATGAGGTCGTAGCCGGACGATCCCGGCATGCCGATGTCGCTCACCAGCAGGTTGAAACGGCCGGTGTCGGGCGATAGTTCGTCGATGGCCTCGGCCGCGGAGCTCACGCTCACGATCTCCGCGCCTTGTTCGGCCAGCAGTCTTTCGAGGTATTCGCGCGAGTCCGTTTCGTCGTCGACCGCGAGGATACGCAGTCCCGAGAGGGGCTTCGCGCCGACGCGCCCCGAGTAACGGCGTTCCGCCAGGTCCGCGATCTCCTGCGCGCCTTCCTGCTTCTCGGCGCGCAGGCGAGGAATGCGCACGGTGAACCTGGAACCCTTGCCGCGGCCCTCGCTCTCGACGGTGATGTTGCCGCCGTGCGATTCGACCAGCTGCTTGGTGATCGCGAGTCCGAGCCCGAGGCCCGCGTAACGACGCGCGCTGCCGCCGTCGGCCTGCCGGAATTTCTCGAAGATGTGCGGCAGGAACTCCGAGGAGATTCCTTCGCCGTTGTCGCCGATCTCGCAGCAGACGAACTCCGCTTCGGTGCGCGTGCCGATCGACACCGTGCCGTCCGGGGGCGTGAACTTGAGCGCGTTCGACAGCAGGTTGCTCACGATCTGCTGCAATCGGCCCGAGTCACCCATGACCACGAGCGGGCCGTCGCACAGGTGGCTCTCGATCCGGATCTGCCTCGCGGCGACGGTCACGCGCATCGAATCGAGCGTCGCGCGCACCGCGTCGTTGAGATCCATCGGCTCGAACGACAACGACAGCTTGCCGGACATGAGCTGGTTCGCGTCGAGCAGGTCGCCTAACAACTGGGTCTGCGCGCGGGCATTGCGCTCGATGACCTTGAGTCCGTCGCGCAGCATCGCCGGGTCGACCTTCGGCCGTTGCAGCAGCGTCGTCCACCCCAGGATCGCATTGAGCGGCGTCCGCAGCTCGTGCGAAATCGTCGCCAGGAATTCGTCCTTGGCCACGGCGGCCTGCGCGAGCTCGGTGCGTGCCGCGCGTTCGGCCGACAGCAGGCCTTCGCGCTCTGCCTCGAGCTCCTTGCGGCGCGTGATGTCGCGGATCGTTCCGACGATGCGCCGCGCGCGGCCGGAGGCATCGGTAATGGCCGTGGCGCGATTCTGCGCCCAGCGCACACTGCCGTCGGTGCGTCGGAACTGGAATTCGAGCTCGCTGACGTCGCCCGGCCGCAGCACCTCGTTGCGGAAAGCCGTTTCGTGATCGCGTCCCTCCGGGAGCAACAGTTCGAAGAACTGCGGGGCACGCCCGGAGAACTGTTCCTCGCTCACGCCCGTAATAAGATGTGTCTGCCGCGTCCAGTTCATGCGGCCGGTCTCGAGGTCCCAGTCCCACATGCCGACGCTCGCGGCATCGAGCGCGAGCTCGAGTCTTTGCAGGCTTTCGCGCACGCGCTGCTGGGCCTCGCGTTGTTCGGTGATGTCCGTGTGCGAGCCCACCCACTCGATGATCTCGCCGCGTTCGTTCGTGACGGGCACCGCGTGCACGGAGAAGGTGCGATAGACGCCGTCGCGCCGGCGCAGCCGATGCACGACGACATAGTCGTTGCGCGTCGCGAGCGCATGCCGCCACGCGTCGAGCGTCGCCTGCAGATCGTCCGGGTGGACGGCCGCGGTCCAGCCGAGTCCGGCGAGCTCCTCGGCGCTTTGTCCCGTGAATGCGCTCCAGCTCGTCTGTTCGCCGACCGCGCGGCCGCTTGCGGTCGCGGTCCAGAAGATTCCCGTGGTCGCGAGCAGCGCCGCCTTGAACCGATGCTCGCTGGTGGCGAGCCGAGCCTCGGCTTCCTTGCGCTCGGTGATGTCGAGCACGCTGCCCACCACGCGGGATATGTGGCCCGCGGAGTCGCGGACGAGCACGCAGTTGTCCCACACCCAGACGTAGCTGCCGTTCTTGTGCTGGACGCGATATTCGCAGGAGACGCTCTCGGCGTGATTGCCCGGCGCCCGGGCGCGCATGACTCGCGCGGGCTGCGCGAGCGGCACATCTTCCGGATGGATCAGATCCTCCCACCAGCGCGAGACCGGCGTGATCTCGCCGCCGCGAAAGCCGAGCACGAGCTCGATGCCGGAGGTGCGCAACACCTTGCCGCTCGCCATGTTCCAGTCGTAGACGAAGCCGGGCAGGGCGCGCGCGGCAAGCTGCAGGCGCGTCTCGCTGATCTCGAGCGCAAGCGCCGCGAGCTTGCTCTCCGTGATGTCGACCGTGATGCCTACGACAATAGGCCGCCCGTCGCGCTGCTCGCACCAGCACGTGGCCAGCAACCACTGCTCGTCGCGGCTGGGACGTCGCAGACAGAATTCGAATTCCGCCTTGCCGTCCTGCAGGGCGCGCGCCAGGCCTTCCTCGAGTTGTTCGTTGTCGGAAGGATCGAGCCGCTCCTCGCCGTCGAGCGACAGCCACTCGCGCGTCTGCGGCGACCACTCCCACATCTGGAGGCCCGCGGCCGAGCGCGCCAGGCGCAGCCGGTTCGAGGCGAGCTGCATCGCCTCGCGCGCATCGGCGACGCGTTGCTGCGCGCGCTCGACGCGCGCGGCGTTCCACAACACGAGCAGCGTGAGACCGCAGCACATCGCGGCGGCGAGCAGCGCGAACGCGAAATGCAGCGAGTAGTAGCCGGCACGCACTCCGGCGAGCGCGAGCAGCGCCAGCGCAAGGGGCGCGATGATCGTCCAGACGATGATGCCGCGGGCCGAACTACCCGCGGCCGACGGGCCGAGCAGCACGGAGAGCCAGCCGGCATCGCCGCGCTGTGCCAGCGTCGCGATCAGCAACACCGCGATCAGCGCGCTGGTGGCCGGCTGTGGAATGCGATCGATGCCGAGGCTCGCGAGCGCGCCGCTGCCGAGCACGAAGCCGATGAGCGACGTCGCCGCGAGCAGCAGGCCGAGTCCCGCGGCGGCCGCGAACACGTGCGCCGCTCTCGGTCCGCGCATGGGGCTGGTGATCAGCGCGACCGCGCTCGCGGTGAACATCATGATCGTCGCGCCGGCGATGAGGTGGGCGCTCGGCCACGTCGGTAGCCAGTGTTGCAGCGGCGAGAAAAGTGGAGTCGCGGACAGGGCGATGAGGCCCGCGATTGCGGCGAGTGACTGGCCGACCGCGTGCCACGCGCGAAATGGCAGGCTGACCAGCAGCGCGGAAAGTGCGAGAAGGCTGACACACGTCGCCGAAAACGGCAGCAGAACCGCGACGGTGACGGTGCGCCACGCATCCTTCTCGAGGAAATACGTCGCGAGCACTCCCGCGCACGCGATGAGCGCGACACAGGACAGGAGACGCGACGCACGCATTGCTGCGTGCGGTAGGTAGTTCAGCTTCATTCGGTGTAGGCAGTATTGCAGGCATCCATGTAGGTTTGCTGTCGGTTCACTCCTACATGGGCTTGCCGAACGCCTAAGCGTGCGCCTTCCCGCGCAGTCAAGTAAACCGCTTCGTGACCGCCCGTGTTGCAGCACGGAAAACACTGTCGGACTCGACCGCATGACGCGGGCCGTGCGTTCGCACATTGCAGGCATTTTCCAGATCGCCACTGCGCGGCGTCCGACGGCGCGTCCGCTCGCGGTACGCGAGGCTTGCGTCATGCAGAGGACGGCTGTTGCTCCACATGACTCGCGTTTTCCCTTAGGGCTGACGAACGCGTGGCTGGCGCGTCGCTGGTACTACACGGCGCGCACGCATCGCGCGTACAGCGTGCGCCAGGTATCTCCCGGCGATCGCCGCCTGCTCGCCGAGTTCGCGTTGGCGCTCACGCGCGAGGCGACCGGGCGCGATGCGCACGGCCTGGGCGATCTGACGTCGATGCTGTTCGACCGCGTCATCGTCAGTGGATCGGACACTGCCGTAGGTTTCGCCGCGCTCGAGAATACCGCCGGCGGCGATCGCGTGATCGGCGTGTGCGCGTACGCGCCGGACAACGAACGTAGCGCCGCGTTCACGATCGCGGTCGCGCACGGATTCAGGGAAGAGCAGGTTGGCCGCACGCTGCTCTCGACGCTCCTGCGTCACGCCAAACGTGTCGGCGTGACGCGACTCACCGCGCACATGTTGTGGTCGAACCGGCCGATGCAGATGCTCGCGCTCTCGTCCGGCTTCTCGATGGAGCCCGATCCTCGCGATCGCAACCTGCGCCGCCTCGTGCTGGCGCTCAGGTAACAAACAGACTTGTTCGCCCCGGGAGGTTCAGTGTCCGAAAGCGCAACTGGCACAGCGATGCGTGCCTCTACCGACGCGGAGCCCGCGCGCGATCCGTCGCGCGACGACGGAGAGGCGCAGCCGCGCCACGTTGCGCGTTCGCGGACCACCGGCCGGCGCGTCCTCATCATCGTCGAGAACCTGCCGTGCCCGTTCGATCGTCGCGTGTGGCAGGAAGCGCGCACGCTCGCGGGCGCCGGCTACGTGGTGTCGATCATCTGTCCCAAGGCGCCGGGATATGAGGGCGCGTTCGAACAGTTGGACGGCATCGACATTCACCGGCATTCATTGCCGCGTGAAGCCGACGGCGTGCTCGGTTATGCGCTCGAATACAGCTGGGCGCTCGCGATGGAGTTCTGGCTGTCGCTCAAGGTGCTGTTCGGACGCGGCTTCGACGTGATCCATGCCTGCAATCCGCCCGACACGCTGTTCCTGATCGGTGGGTTCTACAAGCTGTTCGGCAAACGTTTCGTCTTCGATCACCACGACATCAATCCCGAGCTCTACGAGGCGAAGTTCGGCAGGCGCGGACTCGGTCAAAAGTTGCTGCTCGTGCTCGAGCGCCTCACGTTCCGCACCGCCGACATGGTCATCTCGACCAACGAGTCGTACCGGCGCATCGCGATCGGCCGCGGCGGAGTCGATCCGCGCGACGTTTTCGTCGTGCGTTCGGGGCCGGATCTCACGCGCATCAGGAAGGTCGAGCCGAATCCGGCGCTCCGGAAAGGGCGGCGGTACCTGGTCGGCTACGTCGGTGTCATGGGCAAGCAGGAAGGCATCGACCTGCTGCTGCAGGCGGTGCAGCTCATCGTGAAGCAACTGGGCCGCACCGACATCCAGTTCGGTCTCGTCGGCGGCGGCACCGAGCTCGCCGCGATGCGTGAGCTCGCGAAGGATCTCGGCGTCGCCGGGTACGTGACGTTCACCGGCCGCGCGCCCGACGCCGAACTACTCGAAATGCTGAACACCGCGGACGTGTGCGTGAACCCCGATCGCGCGAACGACATGAACGACCGCTCCACGATGAACAAGATCATGGAGTACATGGCGCTCGGCAAACCCATCGTGCAGTTCGACCTGACCGAGGGCCGCGTGTCGGCCGGCGAGGCCTCGTGGTACGCGCGGCCGAACGACGTCGCCGATCTCGCGCAGAAGATCGTCTCGTTGCTGGCGGACGAGGCCGCGCGTGCGCGCATGGGCGCCATCGGGCGCGAGCGCGTCGAGCGCGTGCTCGCGTGGCAACACGAGGCCCCACGCCTGCTCGCCGCCTACGAACAACTGCTGCAGCCGACCGGAGAGAGAACATGAAGAAATTCCTGATCGCGTGCTTCATCGTCGTGGCGCTGGCCGCGGCGACCCAGGCGATTGCGCAGGACCCGAACTACACGGTGAAGCCCGGCGACATGTTGTCGATCAGCGTGTGGAAGGAGCCGGACCTGCAACGTCCCGCGCTGGTGCGTCCCGACGGCGCATTCTCGTTCCCGCTGGTCGGCGAAGTGGATGCCAAGGGCAAGACCGTGGCCGACCTGACCAAGACGTTGAGCCAGCGGCTCGCGCGTTACATTTCCGACCCGGTCGTCACCGTGTCGATCCAGGAGATCCGCGGAAACAAGATCTACGTCATCGGGCAGGTCAACCGGCCGGGCGAGTTCATCATGAATCCCAGCGTCGACGTCATGCAGGCGCTGTCGATGGCCGGCGGCACCACGCCATTCGCCTCGCTCGGTGACATCGTCGTCCTGCGCCGAACGTCCAACGGCAAGCAGTCCATTCCGTTTCGTTACAACGACGTCGTCAAGGGCCGCCGCATGGATCAGAACATCGACCTGCAGGCCGGCGACGTCGTGGTGGTGCCTTGAGCATGCGCGCGCGCCTTGCAGGTAGTTGGCCCGTCCTTGCCGGCGCGACGCTCGCCGCCGCGACGATCGGCCAGGCCGTGTTCGCCGCGGCCTGGGAGTTCAACCCGACCGTCGAGGCCGGGTACATGTACGACGACAACTACCGTCTCACCATCCCCGGCACGGAGCTCGAAGTGCAGGGCCCGCTCGCGGACGTGGCGCTCGAGATCCGGGCGCTCTCGCAGTCCAACGATTTCAGCATCACGCCGCGCGTGCGTTCCACCTACTTTCCGAACCAGAAGGACCTGGACGCCACGGACTATTTCACGGTGCTCGACTGGCGTTACACCGGCCAGCGCGCGAATACCCGTGTGCGCGGCGAATTTTCCCAACAGGACATCATCAACAGCGAGCAGCCCGGCGCCGACGTGGACGGCGATCTCGGTGAGCCGGACTTCGGCGACGCCGGTCGAGTGCTGGTCCCGAACCGCCGCACCCGGTTGCAGCTGCAGCCTTCGGTCACGTTCGAGTTGTCGCCGCGCCGCGAGCTGCAGTTCGAAATCGCGGCGAGCGATGTGAGTTTCGATCGCGAGATTCCCGGGGCCCAGGTCGACTACAGCACGTACGGCGCGGGCGCGGGGCTCGTGTTCCGCAATACCGAGCGCAGTTCCTGGACGCTGCGTGCGCGCGGCGGCCGCTACGAGACCGAGCTCGACGAGTCGACCACGACCATCGGTCTGCAGATGCAGTGGGACACGCGCAGCGCGGCGGACACGCGTACCTATTTCAGGGTGGGTGCCGAGCAGCTCGAGTTCATCGACGGCGGAACCGACATCTCCTGGGTGGCGGGTGCCGGCGTGAGCTTTCAGCGCGGCCGCAACGAGATGTTCATCGACCTGTCGCGCAGCATCGGGCCCTCGAACGCGGGGCTCGTGATCTCGCGCGATCAGCTTCGCCTGCGCTGGACCCGCGACATGACGCCGCGCCTGGCGCTCGTCTTCGGTGTGCGCGGCACCTACGACGACAGCGTCGACCCGGACGCGATCTATCAGGCGCGCACCTACGCAACTGGCGACCTCGGCCTGCAGTGGCGCTGGCAGGAAGAATTCACGCTGCGCGTCGGAATCGACTACACGTGGCAGGAATTCGACGACGCAATCGATGACGCCACATCCAGCGGCGCGATGGCGTCGGTCATCTGGCAACCAATACAAAGAAGACGTTGAGGAACGAGTGCATGAATTCGCCGGCCCCTCCAGAATTTTCCGACTATCTGCATGCGATCGCGCGGCGGCGCGCGTTGCTGCTCGGCATCGCGATTCCGATCGCCGTCCTCGCCGTGCTCCTGGCGCTGACGCTGCCCGACATCTACACCTCCTCGGCGCTGGTCGAGATAGATGAGCCATCGAGCGCGCAGTCGCTCGCCGGCACCAGCGCGGGGTCGAGTTACGCCGACCAGTACGTGCAGAACCTGAAGGGCATCGTGCTGACTGACTCGAACCTGCGAAAGCTGCAGGCGGAACACGATCTCGATCCGGCGTTCGAGGAAAACGAGGCGGCCGCGCTCAAGCGGATCCGTCGGGACATCAACGTCCAGATCGTGACCACGCCCATCCTCGATCCGCGCACGGGCCGCGAGCGCGAGATCGTCGACGCGTTCACCTTGTCGTACGACAACCAGGTGCCGGAGAAGGCGCAGAAGGGCGCGCAATGGCTCGTGGCGGCGTTCCTCGCGGAGCACCGGCGCCAGCGCCAGGGCCGCGCGTCGAGCGCCGCCGAGTTCTATGCCAAGGAAGCCGAGCGGCTGCGCACGCACGTGGCCTCCCTCGAAGGCAAGCTCGCCGAGTTCAAGCGCGCCAACTACGGCCAGCTTCCCGAGCTCACCGAAGTCAACATGTCGATGATGGATCGCGTCGAGAGCCAGCTGCAGCAGATCGAGGTGCAGCAGCGCGCGCTGCGCCAGGAACGCGTGTTCCTCACGGCGCAGCTCGAGACCGCGCGCGCGCAGGGTCCGAACGCCGGCAGCGTGCGCCAGCTCGAAGAGCAGTACGCGCGCATGCAGTCGTCGTACGACGAAAGCCACCCTGACATGGTCGCGCTGCGCCGCCAGATCGACAGCCTGAAATTCGGCACCAGCGCGGGCGCGGGCAGCAGCCTGCGCTCACAGCTCAATGCGAAGCGGGCCACGCTCGCCGAATCGCGCCAGCGATACGGCGAGGAGCATCCGGACATCCGCAGGCTGATGCGCGACATCGAGACCCTGGAGGCGCGCATCGCGGGCGGCGAGCGCGCGGACGTGAACATGTCCGACGGCTCGCCGGTGAACATGCAGCTGCGTACGCAGATCAACGCGATCGACAGCCAGCTCGCGAGCCTCGGCGCGCAGAGCGCGGGGCTGCGCGCCAAGCTCGCCGGCATCGAGCGCAACGTGACCGCGGCGCCGCAGGTCGAGCGCGAATATGCGAACGCGACGCGCGACCTCGCGATCGCGCGCGAGAAGTACGAACAGCTTCTCAACCGGCAGATGGATGCCGAGGTGAGCGAAGCCGCCATCGTCGGGGGCCGAGCGGACGAATTCCGGCTGATCCAGTCGCCGATGTTGCCGAGCCTGCCGAGCAAGCCGCAGCGGCTCGCGATCCTGCTGATCGGCCTCGTCGCGGCACTGGCACTCGGACTCACGTTCACGGTCGCTGCCGAAGCGCTCGATCCGAAGGTGCGTGGAGCGCGCGACGTGCGCGACCTGCTGAACGTGTCGCCGCTCGTGGCGATTCCCACCATCCGCAATTCGCGCTCGCGGCGCAGGAGCGCGTGGCGCTTCGCTGCGGCCAGCGCGAGCGGAGTAGTTGGGGTGTGGATCGTCTTCAACGCGATAAAGAGTTTCATTTGAGATTTCCCCAAGGCCCTAACAGCGAGATCACCATGGGTACACCGATCGAAGACGCCATCCGCCGCAATTTCACCGGCAGTGCGCCCGTCGCGGAGCGACAGATACCCGGATCCGAACGCCCGAACGCGATCGAATCGGCGAACCTGCGTCAGCGTCCGAGGCGCATGAGCGCCCAGCCCGCCGAGGTGCAGCAGGCGCGCCGCTTCCGCACGGCGAGCGTCGACGCGCGCGCGATGGAGCGGCAGTGCGTATTGCCCGCCGTCTCGGATACGGCGGCGCTGCGCGCCTTCAAGATCCTGCGCACGCGCGTGCTGCGGCGACTCGACATGCACAAGTGGAGCTCGATCGCGGTGTCGGGCATGTCCGTGGGCGAGGGCAAGACGCTGACCGCGATCAATCTCGCGCTCGCGCTCTCGCAGGACGTGAACACCTGGGTGTTCCTGGTCGACCTCGACCTGCAGCGCCCGCAGGTGGCCAACTACCTCGGCATGAGCTTCGAGAAAGGCCTGTCCGACTACCTGCTCGGCAAGGCCGAACTCGACGAGGTCGTCTACAACCTGCAATCCGAGCGGCTCGGCGTGATCCCGAACGCGCGGGCGTTCCAGCATTCGTCCGAGTTCCTGAACAGTCCGCGCATGTCGGAGTTCACCGCGGCTCTCGAACGGGAAGTGCCCCGCCGCATCGTGATATTCGACATGCCGCCGCTGCTCGCCTCGGACGACGTGCTCGCGTTCGCGCCGCAGTTCGATTCGCTGCTGCTCGTGGTATCCGAAGGGAAGAGCGGCCGCGCGATGTTGCGCGGCGCGAAGGAAATCCTCGCCGAGATGAACCTGCTCGGCGTGGCGCTCAACCGCTCCAAGGAACGCAACGAAAGTGCTTACTACTGACGGCGCGGCGGCGGGCTCGCCGGAAATCTCCGCCCGCGGCGCGGCGCCGTTCGTCGACGGCGCCGCCGGTGAAGTCGAGATCGACGATCTCGAGGCGCGTCCGCGGGTGGTGACGCCCAGACGCATCAGCGTGTTCGGTCTCGGCTACGTCGGGGCCGTATCGCTTGCCTGCCTGGCGCGCGACGGCCACCAGGTGGTCGGCTGCGACATCGACCCGACGAAACTCGACCTGATCCGCGCCCGCAAGTCGCCGATCCTCGAGGAGGGAATCCAGGAGCTCATGCGCGACGTGGTCGATTCGGGCCGGGTCTCGGTGACCGACGACGCGGCGCGCGCGATCGCCGAGACGGACCTGTCGTTCGTGTGCGTCGGGACGCCGTCGGCCGCGAACGGCAGCCAGAATCTCACGGCGATCCTGCGGCTGACCGAGCAGATGGGAAAGGCGCTGCGTGAAAAGCGCGAGTTCCACACGATCGTGATCCGCTCGACGGTGCAGCCGGGCACGACCGAGGAGAAGATAGAGCCCCTGCTCGAGCAGTCGAGCGGCAAGAAGTCCGGACGCGACTTCGGTCTGTGTTTCCAGCCCGAGTTCCTGCGCGAGGGGACTTCGATCCGCGACTACGATCATCCGCCTTACACGATCGTCGGCGGCACCTGCGACGCGGCGAACGAGGCCGTGCGCGAAGTGTTCGCGCACCTGCCGGTGCGCTTCCTCGTGACCGACGTGCGCGTGGCCGAGACGCTCAAGATGAGCTGCAATGCCTTCCATGCGCTCAAGATCACGTTCGCCAACGAAATCGGCCGCATCTCACAGTCGCTCGACATCGATCCGCACGAGGTGATGCGGCTGGTGTGCGCCGACACGCAGCTCAACATTTCGCCGGCGTACCTGAAGCCGGGGTTCGCGTTCGGTGGGTCGTGCCTGCCGAAGGACCTCCGGGCGCTCACCACGATCGCGAAGCGGCACGACATCGAAGTGCCGATGCTGTCGAGCCTGCTGCCGAGCAATCGCGTGCACATCGAACATGCGGTGGCGCAGATCCTCAAGCTCGGCCGCCCGCGCATCGGCATGCTGGGCCTGTCGTTCAAGACCGGCACGGACGATCTGCGCGAGAGTCCGCTCGTGCTCGTCGCCAAGCAGTTGATAGGCGAGGGCTGCGAGCTGCGTATCTACGATCCCGAGGTGCACATGTCGCGTCTGCTCGGGGCGAATCGCAGCTACATCGAGTCGCACATACCGCACCTCGCGACGTTGCTGCGCGCCAACATCGGCGACATGATCGATCCGTCCCAGGTCATCCTCGTCGGGCTGCAGCAACCGGCTCTCAACGAGGCATTGGCCGCGCGTGTACGCGAGGATCAGATCGTGCTCGACCTCGTGAATCTGCCGAACCGCGCGGACCTGCGCGGCGGGTACGAGGGCATCTGCTGGTAGTTTGAAGACGGCGCCAGGCACGGAAAATCCGGGAGAAGCGGCGATTGGCCTGCGCTCGGTCCTGACCGGCCTCCGCTTCTCCCGGATTTTCCGTGCCTGGCACCGTCCGTCAGGCTTCGTCCGACGGTTCGGGCCACCGGCCCATTTCACATTTCTTCTGGGGGCCCGGTACCGCTCACGCGGCGTAACCATTTGAATTAATTCGATTGTCGCGAACTGCAGACGAGGGGGACTGCAGGCATTTTTTTTCCATCGCGCTGAAACATTTGCACGCGGAGTCCTAAATCGCTTCCTGTCCAGGACGGGCAGCGACGGAGGATTCCGACACATGCAAGTCAATGCGCGCAATTTCGTAAGAGCGCTCCTACCTGCCGCGGTCATCGCGCTGAGCTACGGCTGCGGTGGTGGCGGTGGCAGCGCCGGCAGTGACGGCGGTTCCGCGAGCACTCCGCCCCCGGCATCCGCACCCGCGGAAACACCGTCGCCCACGCCGGGTCCTTCGCCGACTCCGACTCCGACGCCGCAGCCGCAGCCGACGCCCGATCCGACTCCGGACCCCGGCACGACGCCGACTCCGGATCCCGGACCGCCGGCCGCCGGCAACACCGCGCCCACGATCACGGGCACGGCGGGCACCACGGCCATCGTTGGTTCGCTGTACCAGTTTCAGCCGATCGCGCAGGACGCGGACGGCGACTCACTGACGTTCACGGCCGCCAACCTGCCGCCCTGGGCCACGCTCGATCCGGCCACCGGCCGCATCTCGGGCACGCCCGCGGCGGGTGACATCGGCTCGCACGAAGCGATCACGGTGACCGTCGCCGACGGTTCGCAGCAGGCGTCGATCGCCCCGTTCACGATCGTGGTCGCCGACGCGGCTTCTCCCGTCGCCGGTGGCGCCTCCGTGCAGTGGGTAGCGCCGCCGTCGAAGATGGACGGCTCGCCGCTCGACGATCTCGCCGGCTATCGCATTTCGTACGGGCGGACCGCCGACGAGCTCGACAACAGCGTCTACATCGAAGACCCGAACGCGACGTCGTACACGATCGATTCGCTCGAAAGCGGCGTCTGGTACTTCGCCGTCAGCGCGGTGAACGCCAATGGGCTCGAGGGTGCGGCGTCGATCGCCGTCCAGAAGTCGATCTGACCTTTCCGACGACTGTCTTCCGTTTTTCCGAGGGGAATTCCGCAATGAAGCTTGCTAGTGTCCGGACCAAGATGAAGTTGTTAGCGGCCGCAACGGTTTCGCTGGGTGCCATCGCCGCCCAGGCGGTGCCGGTGGTCCAGGGGGGCGCCGGTTTCGGTATCGAGACGCCCGCCGGTCGTGGCGGCACCGTGCACCGCGTGACCAACGTGAACGCGTCGGGATCAGGTTCGCTGAAGGCCTGTATCGACGCGACGGGCCCGCGCGTGTGCGTGTTCGAAGTGTCGGGCACGATCCGTCTCACGAGCGACCTCATGGTCCGCAACGACAACCTGACGATCGCGGGCCAGACCGCGCCGTCGCCCGGCATCATGCTGCGCGGCGCCGCGCTGCGCATCCAGGCCTCCGACGTGCTCGTCCAGCACATCCGCATCCGCGTCGGCGACGATGCGAACGGTCCGGATCCGTCCAACCGCGACGCGCTCAAGATCGAAGGCAGCGATTCGCGCCCGGTGCGCAACGTCGTCATCGATCACTGCTCGTTCAGCTGGGCGATCGACGAGATCGCGAGCGTCTGGGGCAACTACGACAACATCACGCTCAGCAACAACATCTTCGCCGAGCCGCTCGACCAGTCGATTCATCCGACCGACGACGGCAACAGCATCGAGCGTCACGGCTACGGCCTGATCCTCGGCAGCAACTCGGGCCAGGGTCGCGTGACGGTCGTGGGCAACCTGTTCGCGCACATCGTCGAGCGCAACCCGCTCTCGCGCGCCCGCAACCTCGTCTACGTGAACAACGTGGTCTACAACCGCGCCAACATGGACGTGGACCTGCAGAGCGCGAGCGGCCGCCAGACGAACAGCTCGATCGTCGGCAACGTGTTCCTGCGCGGACCCAACTTCACGCGCAACACGCGGCCCATCTACATCCGCACGAGCGGCGAATACACGCTGGCGTCGAGCGGCCGCGTGCACCAGGCAGACAACGTGGCGCCGGAGAACGGCTCGCAGCTGCTGCAGTTCACGGGCAGCCAGTTCTCGGGGATGATGGTCACGTCGCCGCCGGTGTGGAACTCGGGTCTCACCGCGCGTACGACCGCGAACAACGCGGTGTACGAGCGCGTGCTGAACTTCGCGGGCGCGCGTCCGGCGGATCGCGACAGCGTCGACCGGCGCGTGGTGAGCTCGGTCCGCAACCGCAACGGCCGCATCATCAATTGCGTGTCGTCGAACGGCACTTCGCGTTGCAATCTCAACGCGGGTGGCTGGCCGACGGTCGCGCAGAACACACGCCGACTCGCTCTGCCCTCGAGCGCCAACACGATGCAGTCGAGCGGCTACACACATCTCGAAACGTGGCTGCACTCGATGGATGCGGCGATCTGCGGCACGGTGCCGACCACAAGCCCGTCCGCACCTCTTTCAGTGTCAGTGCAATGATGACGCCGTAGGAACGGCAACCACGACGTGTAATCGTCGGGTGGCAGGGAGCGATGGATCAGGCCGGCGCCAACAGCGCCGGCCTTTTTTTATCCTCATCGCTCATAAGCATAAGGGACGTGCGACTGCCGATGAGCCACGAGTACCAGTACCCCTACCAGGTAAGTCAGCCAATCATCTTCAAGCGCGGCACCTCCCTGGTGGCGCCGGTGTTGTTGTGGCTCATGGACGCGCTGCCGGCGGTTCTGGCCGGCGTGATGTTCTATCCGCTGTGCCGACTGTTCGGCGTGGACTACGACAAACCCTTCGTGGTGCTGTCGATCCTGGCGGCGATGGCGACGCTCGCGGTGTTGCCGCCACACAATCAGTCGCACCAGATCGTCTCTTCGCGGCTGGAGCTGTCGACGAACCTGCTGCTGAGATGGGCGGTGCTGGTCGCCGTGCTGCTCGCGCTCGGCTACGTCACCAAGTATTCGGAAACCTATTCGCGGCGAGTGATCGTCACCTGGGTGCTCGTCACGCCGGTGCTGGTCGTGGGCCTCACACTGCTGCTGCAGACCATTACGCGTGCGTTGTTGATGGACGCGACCCATGCGCGTCGCGCGATCATCGTCGGTTGCACGCAGGCGTCGATGGAACTGACGCGGCGGCTCGCGCAACACCACGAACTCGGCATGACCGTCGCCGGCTTCTTCGACGACCGCGGCAGCGATCGCCTCGGTTGCGCGAAACACGCGCAACTCCTCGGCACGTTCGGTGACGTCGCCTCGTTCGTGAAGTCGCGCAACATCGACGTGATCTTCATCGCGATCCCGCCGGGGCAGGTGAGCCGCATGCGCGATCTCGTGCACGAGCTCGGCGACACCACCGCGTCCATCTACTATGTGCCCGACATCACGGGCTTCGACGTCATCCAGCAGCGCACCAGCGAGATCCTCGGACTCCCGGTGGTGGCGATGTGCGAGACGCCGTTCCACGGCTACCGTGGCCTGGTGAAGCGGCTCCTGGACGTCGTGATCGCGAGCATCGGCATCGTGGTGATCTCGCCGTTGCTGCTAGCTATTGCGATTGCCGTGAGGCGCAGCTCGCCGGGTCCCGTGCTGTTTCGCCAGCGGCGCTATGGCCTCGACGGCCGCGAGATCGACGTCTACAAGTTCCGCACGATGACGGTGTGCGAAAACGGCTCTCACGTCAGCCAGGCCCGGCGTCACGACCGTCGCGTGACACCGGTCGGGCGGGTGCTGCGACGCTGGTCGCTCGACGAGTTGCCGCAGCTCATCAATGTTCTACAGGGCACCATGAGTCTCGTAGGACCCCGCCCACATGCGGTTGCCCACAACGAGGAATACCGCAAGCTGATCAAACGGTACATGGTTAGACACAAGGTCCTGCCGGGCATCACGGGTCTTGCGCAAGTGCGCGGATGTCGCGGCGAGACCGCACGGGTCGAAGACATGGAAAGGCGCGTGCTGTTCGATCTCGAATACATGCGCACCTGGTCACCGCTTCTGGACCTGCAGATCCTCCTGGCCACGGTGGTCACCGTGATCAAGACGGATCGGGCTTACTGACCGTGTACACGGCTGACTCGGAAAAAGGGGATTTGTCTGGCGACTTTGCTCGGAATCGCGTCGTTCTTCCTGCTCACGACGGAAGTCCTGCGCTGGGATCTGACGATCACCACGGGCCTTTCGGCCAAGAATCTCGTCATCTACATGCTCGCGACCTTCCTCGCGCTGCGCATGGTCATGGCGCGCAGCTCGGTGATGGCGGCCGGCCCCATGCAGGGCGCGTTCATCGTCCAGATCGGATACGCGATCGTCACCTGGCTCATCGCCGCGCTCGTCGTCGAATACCAGGGTTATGACCTCGTCGCGAGCGGCATCAAACTAAAGAGCCACCTGATCGATTACTTCATCTTCTTCCTCGTGTTCCTGTTCGGGGTGCACACGATCGAGGACGGCATCAAGGTCATCAAGTGGATCCTGGCGGGCGCCGTCTTCGCCAACCTCGGCACCGTCCTCGACAATGCCGGCATCATCAATCTCGGTTTCACGGAGCGCCTGGACGGCCGCACGCAGGGCGCCATCGGCGAATCCAACCAGTACGCCGCCTACATCATCCTGCTGCTGCCCGGGTTGATCGCCGCCGCGGTCGCCTCGCGCGGCATGCGCCGATTCTTCTGGTCCTGTGGCGCGATCGTGTCGGCGATGGCGCTGCTCGGCACCGCGTCGCGCGGCGGATTCGTCGGTGTCGTCTTCGCCTGCGCTGTCGGCGCCTATCTATACCGGCAGGTGATTTCCTACAGCCGCGTGTTCAGCTGGGCGTCGGCGGCTTTGGTCGCGTTCGTGATCGCGCTCGCCTTCTCGGACTACGGCGGACTGCTCACCGAGCGCGTCTTCGGACAGACGGGCCACATCGACATCAGCGTGGCGAGCTCGGGTCGCAGCGAGATCTGGGCCACGCTGATCTACGCGATGTACCAGGCCCCGATCACGTTCCTGACGGGCTTCGGCTGGAACGTGTACTGGTCGATGCCGTTCAACTACTCGCCGCACAATCACTACCTCGCATTGTGGTTCAACCTCGGGCTGGTGGGCCTCGCCACTGGCTGCTACCTGCTGTTCTCGCCGATCGCGCGCGCGTTGCGCGCCAGCATGCTCGCGGAACAGCCGGCGCGCGGTCAGCTCATGGCATTCGTGTTCGGCGGACTCGCGATCAGTTGCGCCGTGTTCTTCGTGGACCTGCATACCCCCTGGATCTACTTCTGGATGTACACCGGCGTCGTCATGCGAGTGGTGTTGTGCGTGCAGGAGTCGCCGGCCGTCGCTCCGGAACCCGAGCGCGCTCAGCGCGGGCGTCCGATACAGACCGATCCGTACGGTTGGGCCGCGGGTGCGAGGCGGCGCGCATGAGTGTCCGGAAGATCTGCATCGTGGGGCTGGATTCGTACGGCATGTTGTCCGGGGACGGCGACCTGCAGCACGGCGGCGGCGAGTCGGTCCAACACGTGCTGCTCGCGCGTGCCTGGCGCGATCTCGGCTACGACGTGTCGATCATCGTGCACGACGAAGGCCAGGGTCCGACGCGCGTCCACGACGGCATCACCGCCATCGCCGCGCATCGGCGCGAGGCGGGCATCCCCGGTTTGCGCTTCATTCACCCGCGCGCGACCCGGGTGGTCGGCGCGATGGCGGACGCGGACGCGGATGTCTACTACCAGTCGCCGGCCGGCGCCTTCACCGGCATCACCGCCTGGTTCTGCCGCACCGCCAAGCGTCGCTTCGTGTTCCGCGTGGCCTCGGACAGCGACTGCGAGAAAGTCCACGCGCGCATCCGTTTCTGGCGCGATCGCAAGCTTTACGACTTCGGATTGCGGCGCGCCGACGTGCGCGCGGCGCAGACGGAATCGCAGGCGCAGATGCTGCGCAGGAATCACGGCCTCGACAGCAGTGTGGTCAACATGATCGTCGAGCAGCCGAGGCCGACGAACGATGCGAAGAAGGACATCGATGTCCTGTGGCTGTGCAACCTGCGGCGGCTGAAGCGCCCCGAGCTCGCGCTCGAACTCGCGCGTCATCTGCCGAAGCTCAACTTCACGCTCGCGGGCGGACCGATGCCCGGCGGCAGGACTTACTACGATGACGTCGCCGCGGCGGCGGCGCGTCTGCCGAACGTGACGATGCTGGGTCCGGTGCCATACAGCGGAACGGCCGCGCTCTTCGATCGCGCCAAGGTCTTCCTCAATACCTCGAGCGTCGAAGGTTTTCCGAACACCTTCCTGCAGGCATGGATCCGCGGCGTACCCGTGGTGACCTTCTTCGATCCGGACGGCCTCGTGCGCCGGATGCAGCTGGGCCGCGTCGCGACCTCGGTCGACGAGATGCGCGACGCGCTGCGCGAGCTGCTCGAGGTCGACGGCTACCGCGAACACATCGGCCAGCAGGCGCGCGAGTTCGCGCGCCGCGAGTACACCACGGGAGTGGCCACCCGCTATCTCGAACTACTGGAACGTGAACCCAGGCGTCTCCGGCTCGACGCCGCCGATCAAGGAGTCTCTCCATGACGATACCCGCTTGCGCAACCGCGCATCTGTCCGCGCTCGAAGGGGAAGGCATGATGTCCGAGGCCGCCTCGACGAACACGTCCACCGACGTGTTGTTCGTCGTGAACAACCTCGGTATCGGCGGGTCCGAACGCAAGATCGTGAGACTCGCGAACCGGCTCAAGGACGAGGGCGTCAACGTGCAGCTTGCCTGTCTCAACGGTCCGTTCACGATCGAGCACGGCATCCGGCGCGATGTGCCGCTGCGCAAGCTCGAGCGTGCGGGCAAGTTCTCGTTTCGCGCGCTGTGGAAGCTGCGCAAGCTGATCCTGCGGGAGCGGCCCGCCACGGTCATCGCGGTGAATCTCTACCAGGCGCTGTACGTCACGCTCGCCACGCGTTTCGTCGGCTACCGGCCGCGCACCGTGGCGCTGGTGAACACTTCGACCTTCCGCGGCCATCGGGCGGTGAAGCGCCTGTACCAGTTCGTGCTGGCGCGGTTCGACGTGACCGTGCATGGCTGCGAAGCGCAGCGAGCTTTCTGGTTCAAGACGAATTGCGCGGCGTGGAAGAAGTCCACCGTCATCTACAACGGCGTCGATGCCGACCACTTCGAGTTCACCGGTTGCTTCGAGGCGGCCAAACGCCTGCGCGCGCGACTCGGACTCAAGCCCGAGTCGCTGCTGTTCGGCACGGTGGGCCGGCTCGCACCCGAGAAGAACCAGGAAGTGCTGCTCACGACCTTGCGCCGGCTGCGTGTGGCGCGCGTCGACGCGCACCTCGTGCTCGCCGGCGGTGGACCGCTGCGCCAGCAACTGATGCGTCGCGCGGTGGCGCTCGAAGTCGCCGATCGCGTGCACTTCATCGGCGAGATCGAGGACGTCCGTCCCACGCTCGCGGCGCTCGACGTATTCGTGTTGCCCTCGGTCGCGGTCGAATCGTTTTCGAACGCGGCCCTGGAGGCCATGGCGATGGGCCGGCCGGTGATCCTCTCGAACATCGGCGGGGCGCGCGAAATGATCAACGACGGCATCGAGGGCTACGTTGTCTCGCCGACCGAGCTCGCGGCGCGTTTGCCGGCGCTGATCGCCGCGTTGTACTCGGACAAGCGCAAGCGCATGCAGATGGGCGCCGCCGCCCGCAGCCGCGCGGTCAACTGCTTCTCGGTGCCGGCCATGGTCGCGGGGTACCGCGGCGTGATGCATCACGGAGGAGCCGAATGAGCGCGGAGCCGCGCACTCTCAACCGCACACTCATGCCGTTCGCGACGCGAATGTCCGGGGCCGCGCCGGAAACGCGCGTGCGCGTACTGCAGCTCGGTCCGGCACTCAACGTCCACGGCGGCATCACGTCGGTCGAGCAGCTGATCTGCGACTATCTGCCGCCGTACGTCTCGATGCGGCACATACCGACCATGGAAGAGGGGACGGTATTCACCAAGGCCTCGGTGTTCGCCCGCGCGCTGCACGAGTTCGGCCGGGCTCTGGAATCGCCCGAGCCGACCGTCGTGCACATCCACATCGCCTCGCGCGGCAGCACGCTGCGCAAGACCATCCTGGCGGAGATGGCGTTGCGCGCCGGCAAGCCGCTCGTCTTCCACGCGCACGGGTCCGAGTTCGACAAGTTTCATCGCAGCCTGCCCGCGGCGTTGCGTCGCCGGGTCAACGCGACGCTGCAACGGGCGAACGTGTTCATCACGCTGTCGACCCAGTGGCGCGACTTCTACGTCGAGGAGTGCGAGATCTCGCCATCACAGGTCGTCGTGTTGCCGAACCCGGTGCGCGTGCCGGGCGAGCTGCCACCGCGCGACGACCGATCGAACGTCCAGTTCCTTCACCTGGGCCGACTCGGCGAGCGCAAGGGTACTTACGACCTCGTGCATGCCTTCGGTGGATTGCCTGAGTCGCTGCGCGGTCGCGCTCGACTCGTGCTCGCCGGCGATGGCGACGTCGAAGGCGTCCGCAAACTGGCGGCCGGCATCGGCCAGAACGTCGAGGTGTATTCGTGGATCAACACCGCCGAGCGCGACCGCCTGCTCGGCCAGAGCGACGTGTTCGTGCTGCCGTCGCGCGCCGAGGGCGTGCCGATGGCGCTGCTCGAGGCGATGGCGCATGGACTGCCGTCGATCACCTCGAACGTGGGCGGCATTCCGGACGTATTCCGCGAGGGCACGGACGGCTCATACGTGACGCCCGGAAACGTCGAGGAAATCCGGGCCGAGATGGCGCGCATGATCACCGAGCATGAAACGCGCCGCGCGGCGGGGCGCTGCGCCTACGACCAGGCGCGCAATTTCGACGTGCACGTCTATGCGCGACGCCTGGCCGAAATCTATCAACGGATCGCGCCCATTTCGGAAACCCGGGACATCGCATGAGCGCGACTCTCGCATTCGTCGAGCGCATCAAGCGCCACGTCGTCGGCGAGAATCTCGTGCGCCGGAATCCCTTCTATTACGATCGTTCGCGCCGGCTGCTCGATCGCCTGGCATCCGCGGACTTCGAGGAGCGCCGCAACTGGACGAAGTGCCAGCTCGCGCGCACGTTGCGCCTCGCGCGTTGCACCTCGTATGGAAAGCTCGTGCGCGGCGACGAAAACATCTCGAGCTGGCCGATGCTCAACAAGGAGCTGCTGCGCCATCGCCTGCATGCCTTCACGACGGGCAGCGATTGGTTCTCGGCGCCGGCCAACACGGGGGGCACGCGCGGCGTGCCGCTCAAGCTCGTGCGCTCGTTCGACGGCGTGGTGTTCGAACAGGCCTGCATCGACCGCCTCGTGATCGGCCTCGGGTTGTGTCCGCGTACCGTGCGCACGGCCGTCCTGCGCGGCGACAACCTGCAGGATCCGCGGGCGCTCGCGTTGCCCGAAGGCGTGAGCGCCAACGGCGGGCGCTCGCGTATCTTCTGCGCGCGCAGCGTCTCGCCGCAGAACGTCGGACGACTCTTCGACACGCTCGAGAAATTCGCGCCGCAACTGCTGTGCGCGTATCCGAACGCGCTCGAGTCGTTGTGCCGCATGCTGGTGGAGCAAGGGCGCACGCTCCACATTCCGGCCGTACTCACTTCTTCCGAGGTGTTGAATCCGATCGCCTGGGACCTGGCGCGTGAAGTGCTCGGCTGCCGCGTCGTCGACTACTACGGCCAGGCCGAACGCATCGCCTTCGCGCACGCGTCCGAGCCGCGCAACTACCGCTTCCTGCCGGGTTACTCGTACATCGAATTCCTGCCGTACGAGTCCCAACTACTGACCGGATCCAGCGAACGCCTGTACGAAATCGTCGGCACGTCGTTCTGGAACAACCTCATGCCGCTGGTGCGGTACCGCACGGGCGACCTGATCCGCCTGCCGGCCGAGTGGGGCGAACGCGAACTCGAGGAACTCGCCGTCGGCATGCGTGCGTTCCCGGGAATCCTCGGCCGCCAGCAGGAGATCCTCGCGTGTCCGGTCGGCGTACGTGTCACCGGGCTCGATTCGTTGCCCGATCCCGTGGAGCACGTGCTGCGTGTGCAGGTCGTCCAGGAGGCTGTCGACTCGGCCTGCATCCGTGTCGTCCCCGCGCCCGGATTCAACGCGTCCGATGCCGAGCACCTGCTGCGCAACGCGCGCGCCTGCGTGCCAGAGGGCGTGCAGCTGCGCGTGGAGCTCGTCAACTGGGTCGAGCGCACGGCGCGCGGCAAGGCGCCGCTGGTCGTGCATCGCCCGCCGGTTTACGAGGCACTGCGTCGCGCGGGCTTCGAACCTCCGCTGGTCGCCGCCTGAGGCCCTCGCCCAAGGACCGCTCATGCAGCAACCTGGCTGGTATCTGCGACGCCTGCGTCGCATGTCGGGCGCCGAAGTGGCCCACCGGGTCGCGCGCCGGGTACGAGCGGTCTCGGCGACGTTCACGCCGCACGAACTGCCGCCGCGCGATGCCTTCGCGACGGACCTGCGTTTCCTGCCGCCGTTCGTCGCGCTCGCTCCGGACTCGCTGGTCGCCGCGGCGGACCGGGTCCTCGCGGGTCGCTTCTCGTATTTTGAACTGGACGACTGCGAGCTCGGCGATCCGCCGCAGTGGAATCGCGATCCGCTGACGCGCCGCGAATCCGGGCAACGACGCGCCGCGGCCATCGACTATCGGGACGAACGCGAGGTCGGGAACATCAAGTACCTGTGGGAGGCGAATCGCCACCTGCACCTGCCGACGCTGGCCCAGGCCTACGCATCGACCGGCGATGCGCGGTTCGCGCTCGGGGTCAAGCGCCACGTGGACTCGTGGATCGAGCAGTGCCCGCCGGGGCGCGGGGCGAACTGGGTCAGCGCGCTCGAGCTCGGCATCCGGCTCATCAACTGGAGTTTCGCGTGGCAGCTCATCGGCGGCATGCGCAGCCGGCTGTTCGCGGGCGAGTCGGGACAGGCGTTCCGCGAACGCTGGCTGCGGTCGATCTACGAGCAGGCGCGGATGGTGTCGGGCAACCTGTCGCGGTTCTCCTCGGCCAACAATCATTTGATCGGGGAGGCCGCGGGCGTCTACGTGGCGGCGTCCACCTGGCCGCTGTGGCCGCAGATGCGTGACTGGGGCGAGCGCTGCCGCGCGTTGCTCGAGGAGGAATGTCACCGGCAGAACGCGCCCGACGGCGGCAATCGCGAGCAGGCGTTCGCCTACCAGACCTTCGTGCTCGACTTCCTGCTGATCTCCGGCCTCGCGGCCCGCGCGCGCGGCGAGGACTTCTCGCCTGTCTACTGGAAGCGGCTCGAGGTCATGACCGACTTCCTGGCGTCGATGTGCCCCGTGTCGGGCTGCCTGCCGATGATCGGCGACGGCGACGACGGTTACGTCGTCAAGCTCGCGCACGAGCCGGGATTCTCGCCGACGGGATCCCTCATCGCGACCGGCGCCGTACTGTTCGAACGTCCCGACCTCGCGGTCAAGGCGCGGAACATCGACAGCAAGACGGTCGCGCTGCTCGGCGTGCAGGCGATGCGGCGTTTCGAGCAACTGCGTGCGGCCGGGCGCCACGGGTTCCGGCCGCGCCTGCAATTCACGGAGTCCGGCTACTATCTACTGGGCACGGATTTCGAGACTCCCGACGAGGTGCGCCTGCTCGTCGATGCCGGGCCGCTGGGTTATCTGAGTATCGCGGCGCACGGCCATGCCGATGCGCTTGCGTTCACGCTCAACGTCGGCGACCGCGAGATCCTGGTCGATCCGGGCACGTACGCGTATCACACCGATCCCGCGTGGCGGCGCTACTTCCGCAGCACGCGCGCGCACAACACGATCGAAGTGGACGGGCAGGACCAGTCGATGCAGGCCGGCAACTTCATGTGGACCGATCATGCGACCTCGCGCTGCATCGAGTTCGACATTCGTCCCGGCGCGCAGGTGTTCGTCGGCGAGCACGACGGCTACATGCGGCTCGCGGACCCGGTCCTGCACCGGCGCGAGCTCCTGTTCGATTCGCTTCGGCAGGAGATCGAAGTCGTCGACCGGATACGTTGCGAGCGCGAACACGAGGTGCGCCGCAGCTGGCATTTCGCCGAGGACTGCGAAGTCGAAACGGTGGGCCAGGAGTTGCACGTCGTCTCCGGCGACGCGCGAGTGATCCTGCGGCCGCTCGAGAACGTGGATCGCATCGAGGTGTACCGCGGCGGCAACGCGGAACAGGGCGGCTGGATCTCGCGACGCTTCGGCTGCAAGGTGCCGTGCACGACGGTGGCGTGGCGATCGGCCATCCGCGGCGCGACGACGCTGCGCACGCGCATCCTGTATTCGAGAGGTGCCCCGCGTGGCGTCTGAACCGGTCCAGCCGGAATTCGCGTCTCACCAGGTGGTGACTGCGGAGGTGCCGAGCGCGGAACGAACCCTCACGCTGCGCCACGACGACTGCTTCGCGCTTTTCAACGAGATCGGCGACATCGACGCGGAGGCGCGCAGCGAAGCCGGCCTGTATCGCGGCGGCGTGCGTTACCTGTCGCGTTTCACGCTCACGATCGGCGGTCAGCCACCGCTCCTCCTGTCGGCGAATCCGCGCGACGACAACGTGCTGCTCACGGTCAACCTGACCAACGGCGACGCGCGCGGCGAAGGCGGTCGCATCGTGCTGCCGCGCGGCACGTTGTACGTCACGCGTTCGCGGTTCATCTGGCAAGGCGTGTTCTACGAGTCCATCCGCGTGCGCAACTTCGCGCTCACGACGGTGAACGTCGAGCTGGTGGTCCGTTTCGGCTGCGACTTCGAGAACATCGTCGACGTGCGTGCGCAGCGACGCGTGGACGCGGGGCGCGCGCGCTTCGAGCGCGTCGAGGAAGACAGCGTGATCCAGGGTTATCGCGGCGCGGACGACATCGTGCGCGAGACCGTGGTCGACTGCCACACGGCGCCGGAGGCGATTTCCGCGGACAGTCTCAGGTACCGCCTGCAGATCGGCAGTCGCGGCGAGAAGAACATCTCGCTCGCGGTGGGCTGCCGCTCCGCCAACACACCCGTGCAGATCGCGTCGTTCACGCGTTCGCTGGCTTCGGCCGAAGAATACACGCGGCGCGAAGGTGTGCCCGGGACCCGCATCGAATCGAGCGATCCGCTGTTGAACGCGTGGGTGCAGCGCTCGGCGGCCGACATCAACATGCTGCTGACCACGACCGCGCACGGCCGCGTTCCGGCGGCGGGCCTGCCCTGGCTCGACGCGGTGTTCGGGCGCGACGCGATCGTCACCGCGCTCGAGACATTGTGGGTGTGGCCGGACATCGCGCGCAACGTGCTGCGTCATCTCGCCGCGACCCAGTGCACCGATTCCTTCCCGGCCACCGGCGCCGAGCCTGGCAAGATCCTCAACGAGGCGCGCGGCGGCGACATCGCGCCAAACTACTTCGGGGTCGACACGACGCCGCTGTTCGTGCTGCTCGCGGCCGCGTATTTCACGCGCACCGCGGACATCGAGTTCATCACCGAGCTGTGGCCGTCGATCACCTCCGCGCTGTCGTGGATCGACGTGTACGGGGACATCGACGGTGACGGCTTCATCGAAGCCACCGCGCGCACCGGACAGCCGCGGCAACACGGCTGGAAGAGCTCCCCGGACGCGGTGTTCCATGCGGATGGACAGATCGCGCAGGGCGCGCTCGCGCTGTGCGATGTCCAGGGTTACGTCTACGGCGCGAAGCTCGGCGCGGCGCGCATCGCGCGCTCGCTGGGCGAAATGCCGCGCGCCATCGCGCTGGTCGAAGCGGCCCAGGCGCTGCAGGCCCGGTTCAACACGGCCTACTGGTGCGACGACATCGAGACGTTCGCGCTCGCGCTCGACGGCGACAAGCAGGCCTGCCGAGTGCGCACCTCGAATCCGGGACACTGCCTGTTCTCGGGAATCGCACATGCGGAGCGCGCGCGCCAGATCATCGCGGGGTTCGGGGACGAGCAGCTGTTCTCGGGCTGGGGCGTGCGCACCGTCGCGGAGAGCGAGCTGCGCTTCAACCCGATGGCCTACCACAACGGTGCGATCTGGCCACATGACAACGCGCTGCTCGCGTACGGCGCCTCGCGTTACGACGACAAGGCGTTCGCGCTGCGGATTCTCGTCGCGCAGTACGAGGCCGCGAGGCATTTCGATCTCATGCGCATGCCGGAGCTGTTCTGCGGTTTCCGGCGCCGTGGGCGCGAGCCGCCGCTGCACCTGCCGGTGGCCTGCTCGCCGCAGTCGGTGGCCGCGGGTTCCACGTACCTGCTCCTGCAGAGCATCCTCGGAATCACGATCGACGCGCTCGACCGGCAGATCGTTCTCGCGCATCCCGTCGTGCCGGAAGGCGTTGACGAAATTCGTGTCAAGAATCTTTCCGTAGGCATGGCGTCGGTCGATTTCACCGTCAGACGACACGCCGGATCCGTGAGCGTCAGCGTCGAACGGCGAGAAGGGAAGCTCGATCTCGTGATCCGGAGCTGAACTGGGCGCAAGTAGTCTCCGTCCTACACGAGTGCGCGGAGCAGTCTTGAGGGTCGGGGCTTAGACTCTTGCAGGTTCGCAGGGCAAATCGGCAGGGGTCACAAGGGGCATGGATATATCCGCACGCGGACGCGCGGCGGCGACGCGCAGGCGTTCGCCCGGCGTCGAGAAACCGAAGCGTTCCGCGCCCGATGGCTCGGCCAACGGAACGGGGAGTGGTCAGGGCGCGCATGCGGATGTGGACCTCAAACAGCTCCTCCGAGCCCTGCAATCGGTGCGTGACGGAAATTTCGGCGTCCGCCTCCCGGCGGACCAGACCGGCCTCGCGGGCAAGATCGCCGATACCTTCAACGAACTGGTTACCTGTAACGAACACCTCGCGTACGAACTCGAACGCGCCGGCAAGCTCGTCGGCAAGGAAGGCAAGACGCGCGTACGCGTCACGAGCGAGCGGCGCACGGGTGCGTGGGGCGAGATGGAGTCCTCCGTCAACACGCTCATCGACGACCTGCTGTGGCCGACGGCCGAGGTCACCCGCACCATTACCGCCGTCGCCAAGGGCGACCTCACGCAGAACCTGAGGCTCGAGGCGGACGGGCGGCCGCTCAAGGGCGAATTCCTGCGCGCCGCGACCGTCGTGAACGAGATGATCGCGCAGATGAGCGTGTTCACCTCCGAGGTGACGCGCGTGGCGCGCGAGGTCGGCACCGAAGGCAATCTCGGTGGCCAGGCGCTGGTGCTCGGCGCGAGCGGCGTGTGGAAGGACCTCACGGACAACGTGAACTCCATGGCCAGCAACCTCACGGGCCAGGTGCGCAACATCTCCGAGGTGACCATCGCCGTCGCGAGCGGCGACCTGTCGCGCAAGATCACGGTCGACGTACGCGGCGAGATCCTGCAGCTCAAGGAGGCCATCAACACGATGGTGGACCAGCTGCGTTCGTTCGCCTCGGAAGTGACGCGCGTCGCGCGCGAAGTAGGCACGGAAGGCAAACTCGGCGGCCAGGCCATCGTGCCCGGCGTCGCGGGCACGTGGAAGGACCTGACCGACAACGTGAACGCGATGGCGTCGAACCTCACCGGCCAGGTGCGCAACATCGCCGAGGTGACCATCGCCGTCGCGAACGGCGACCTGTCGCGCAAGATCACGGTGGACACGCGCGGCGAGATCCTGCAGCTCAAGGAAGCCATCAACACGATGGTGGATCAGCTGCGTTCCTTCGCGGCCGAAGTGACGCGCGTCGCACGCGAGGTCGGCACGGAAGGAAAGTTAGGTGGCCAGGCCGAAGTGCAGGGTGTGTCCGGTGTGTGGAAGGATCTCACCGACAACGTCAACTCGATGGCGTCCAACCTCACCGACCAGGTGCGCAACATCGCCGAGGTGACGACCGCGGTCGCCCAGGGCGACCTGTCACGCAAGATCACGGTGGACGTGCGCGGCGAGATCCTGCAGCTCAAGGAAACCATCAACACGATGGTGGACCAGCTCAACGCCTTCGCGGCCGAAGTGACGCGCGTGGCGCGCGAGGTCGGCACCGAGGGCCGGCTCGGCGGCCAGGCGACCGTGACCGGCGTCGCCGGCACCTGGAAGGACCTGACCGATTCCGTGAACGCGATGGCATCCAACCTCACCGGCCAGGTGCGCAACATCGCGGAAGTGACCACCGCGGTCGCGCGCGGCGACTTGTCGCGCAAGATCACGGTCGAGGTGCGCGGCGAAATCCTGCAACTCAAGGAAACCATCAACACGATGGTGGACCAGCTCAACTCCTTCGCCGCTGAAGTAACACGCGTCGCTCGCGAGGTCGGCACGGAAGGCAAACTCGGCGGCCAGGCCAACGTGCGCGACGTATCGGGCGTGTGGCGCGAGCTCACCGAAAACGTCAACGTGATGGCAAACAACCTCACGGAGCAGGTGCGCGGCATCGTCAAGGTCGTGACCGCGGTCGCGGACGGCGACCTGCGCCAGCGCCTCACCGTCGAATCGAAGGGCGAGGTCGCGGCGCTCGGCGAAACCATCAACTCGATGACCGGTACGCTGGCGCTGTTCGCGGACCAGGTGACGTCGGTCGCGCGCGAGGTCGGCGTCGAAGGCCGGCTCGGCGGCCAGGCGCACGTGGCCGGCGCCGCTGGCACGTGGAAGGACCTGGTCGCGAACGTGAACATGCTCGCGGCGAACCTGACTACCCAGGTGCGCGCGATCGCAGAAGTGGCGACCGCCGTGACCAAGGGCGACCTGACCCGTTCGATCCAGGTCGAGGCGCGCGGCGAGGTGTCCGAGCTCAAGGACAACATCAACGCGATGATCCACAACCTCCGTCACACGACGGAGCGCAACACCGAGCAGGACTGGCTCAAGACCAACCTCGCCAAGTTCAGCCGCATGATGCAGGGCCAGCGCGACCTCGTGACGCTGGGTGAAACGCTGCTGTCCGAGTTCGCGCCGCTGGTCAACGCGCACCAGGGCGTGATCTACATCGTCGGTTACGGCGATGGCGAGCGTTATCTCGAGCAGCTCGCCGGATACGCGGACCTGCGCTCGGACGACAAGCCGCGCCGTTACCGCTTCGGCGAAGGTTTCGTCGGCGAATGCGCGGTGCAGCGCCAGCGCCTGCTGTTGTCGCGCGTGCCGCCCGACAGCGTGCGCGTGAGCTCCGGTCTCGTCGATGCGACGCCGCGCAACGTCATCGTGCTGCCGGTGCTGTACGAGGGCGACATCCGCGCGGTCATCGAGCTTGCGTCGCTGTACGAATTCACGGCGCCGCACCTGGCGTTCCTCGAACAGCTCACCGGTTCCATCGGCGTCGTGCTCAACACGATCGAGGCGACGATGCGCACCGAAGGCCTGCTGAAACAATCGCAGGAACTCGCGGGCGAGTTGCAGGCGCAGCAGGTCGAGCTGCAACAGGCGAACGAGGAGATGGCGACCAAGGCGAAGTTGCTCGCCGAGCAGAACGTCGAGGTGGAGCGCAAGAACAAGGAAATCGAGCAGGCGCGCGCGGCGCTCGAGGAGAAGGCCGCGGAGCTCGCGCTCACGTCGCGTTACAAGACGGAGTTCCTCGCGAACATGTCGCACGAGCTGCGCACGCCGCTCAACAGCATCCTGATCCTGGGCCAACAGCTCTCGGACAACCCGGAGAAGAACCTCAGCGCACGCCAGGTGGAATTCGCGAAGACCATCCACGCCGCGGGCACGGACCTGCTGAACCTCATCAGCGACATCCTGGATCTGTCGAAGATCGAGTCGGGCACGGTCACGGTCGAGAGCGAGGACCTCGCGTTCTCGCAACTGCGCGAGACCATCGAGCGCAACTTCCGCCACGAGGCGGAGTCGCGCCACCTCACGTTCACGACCGACTTCGACCCGCGCCTCGGCCGCACGATGATCACGGACCCGAAGCGCCTGATGCAGATCATCAAGAACCTGCTGTCCAACGCCATGAAGTTCACGGCGAAGGGCAGCGTGCGCCTGCACGTCGGTCCCGCGATGCTCGGCTGGAGCGCGGATCACCCGGTGTTGTCGCAGGCGAAGACGGTGGTCGAGTTCGCGGTCACGGATACCGGCATCGGCATCTCGCCGGAGAAGCAGCGCATCATCTTCGAGGCCTTCCAGCAGGCCGACGCGGGCACGGCGCGCAAGTACGGCGGCACCGGCCTGGGGCTTGCGATCAGCCGCGAGCTCGCGCACCTGCTGGGCGGCGAGATCAAGCTCAAGAGCGCGCCGGGACAGGGCAGCACGTTCGCGCTCTATCTACCGATCGCATACCAGGGCGCGGCCATCGGACGCGGCGGTGGCTCGACCTTCGCCAGGACGCCGACGCTCGCGGCCTTGCCGCCGCCGGCCTTGCCCGCGCAGGTGGTCGAACGCGTGGAGGACGACCGCGAGACCCTCGCGGAGGGCGACACCACCGTGCTCGTCGTCGAGGACGAACCCGCTTACGCGCGCATGCTGGTCGAAGGCGCGCATGCCCAGGGATTCAAGGTACTGGTCGCGCAGAACGGCGCCGATGCCCTGGCACTCGCGCGCAAGCACCTGCCGAACGCCGTCACGCTCGACGTGTTCCTGCCCGACATGCTCGGCTGGACCGTGCTGAGCCAGCTCAAGCACGATCCGGCGACGCGACACATCCCCGTGCAGGTGCTCACGGTCGAGGAGGAGCGCCAGTACGGGCTCGAGCGCGGCGCGTTTTCGTTCATGACCAAGCCCTCGACCGCCGAGGGACTCGAGGACGTGTTCCGCCGCATCAGCGAGTTCATCGAGCCGCGCACCCGCGAACTGCTCGTGGTCGAGGACGACGCGGCCGAGCAGATGAGCATCGCGGCGCTGGTCGGCGGCGACGACATCAACATCACGACCGCCGACAGCGGCGAGCGCGCGCTCGAGCTGCTGCGCTCGCGGCGGTTCGACTGCGTGATCCTCGATCTCAAGCTACCCGACATCTCGGGGTTCGACCTGTTGTCGGAGATCCAGCTCGACGAAAAGATGCGTGAAGTCCCGATCGTCGTCTTCACCGGACGGGAGATCACCGTGGAGGAAGAGGCGGAGCTGCGGCGTCGCGCGAAGAGCATCGTGCTCAAGGGCGTGCAATCGCCCGAGCGCCTGCTCGACGAAACGGCGTTGTTCCTGCACCGCGTGATCGCGAACCTGCCCCAGAACAAGCAGCGCATGATCGAGAAGCTGCACGAGAGCGACGAGCCGCTGCGTGACCGCAAGGTCCTGGTGGTCGACGACGACGTGCGCAACATCTTCGCCCTCAACAGCCTGCTCGAGCGCCACGGCATGAACGTGATCTCGGCGACCAACGGCCAGGACGCGATCAAGCTGCTCGACGAGCATCCCGACGTCGCACTGATCCTCACCGACGTCATGATGCCCGAGATGGACGGTTACGAGACGATGCGTCGCATCCGCGAGATCCCGGCGTTCCGCTCGTTGCCCATCATCGCGCTCACCGCGAAGGCGATGCGCGGCGATCGCGAGAAATGCCTGCAGGCCGGCGCGTCCGACTATGTCGCCAAACCCGTGAACACCGAACAGTTGCTGGCGCTCGTCCGCATGTGGTTGCAGCCATGAGCTCGACACCGCAACTCGTCCAGGAAGGGCACGAGGCCGCTAATATCCTGCTCGTGGACGATCAGCCCGCGCGGCTGCTCACGTACCGTGCGATCCTCGAGCCGCTCGGCCACAACCTCATCGCCGTCAATTCCGGTCTCGAGGCACTCGAAGCGCTGATGAAGCAGGAGTTCGCGGTCGTGCTGCTCGACGTGAAGATGCCGGGCATGGATGGGTTCGAGACGGCGGCGCTGATCCACGATCATCCGCGTTTCGAGACGATTCCGATCATCTTCGTGACCGGCGTGCACGTCACCGAGTTCGACCGGCTCAAGGGCTACAAGGCCGGCGCGATCGACTACGTCTACATCCCGGTGGTGCCGGAGATCCTGCGCAGCAAGGTTGCGGTGCTGGTCGAGTTGTACCGCAAGCGCCGCGAGTTGCAGAGCGTGAACCGCGAGCTCGCCGAATCCAACAAGCGGCTGGCCGAGGCCAACTATGCGCTGCAGACCGAGAAGACGCGCGAGCTGGAGGCCGTGAACGGCCACCTGCAGCGCGCGAACGAGGAATTGTCGCGCATCAACGTGTCGCTGGAGACCGAGATCCGCGAGCGCAAGAAGGCCGAGGATTCACTCAAGGAAGCGGTGACCAAGCGCGACGAGTTCCTCGCGATGCTTTCGCACGAGCTGCGCAATCCGCTCTCGCCGCTGCGTAACGCCACGCACCTGCTCATGCAAGGCGAGACCGAGGATCCGAAGATCGTCTGGTCGCGCGGCGTGATCGCGCGCCAGCTCAAGCACATGACTCGGCTGGTCGACGACCTGCTCGATGTCTCGCGCATCGCGCGCGGCAAGATCGTGCTCGTCAGCGAACCGGTCGATGTATCGGACGTCGTCGCGGCCGCGGTCGAAACCGTGCAGCCGTTGCTCGAGCAGAAGAAGCAACATCTGCAGCTCGAGCTCACCAAGCCCGGATTCAAGGTGCGCGGCGATCCGGTGCGGCTCGCGCAGGTGGTTGGAAACCTGCTGCACAACGCCGCCAAGTACACGGGCGAGGACGGCCAGATCATTGTGACGACGCGCGTCGAAGGGGATCGGGGCGAAATCGTCGTGCGCGACTCGGGCGTCGGCATTCCCGCCGAGGCGCTGTCGCACATCTTCGAACTATTCACACAGGTGCCGGGCGAGCGATCGACCAGCGCCGGTGGACTCGGCATCGGACTCGCGCTCGTGCGCGCGCTGGTGCAATTGCATGGCGGCGAGATCGTCGCGAGCAGCCCCGGTGAGGACCAGGGCAGCGAGTTCATCGTGCGACTGCCGTTGATGATCGACGCCGCCACGGCCGATGGAGCTGCCATGAACACGGATACCACGCCCGCGCATCCGGTGCGCCGAAACATCCTGATCGCGGACGACAACCAGGATGCGCTGGAAAGTCTCGCGCTGATGCTGCGCATGGAAGGTCACGAGGTGTATTGCGCCTCGGACGGCGAGGAGGCCCTCGCGCTCGCCGGCGAGCGGAGACCCGAGATCGTCGTGCTCGACGTGGGCATGCCGAAGCTCGACGGTTGCGAAGTCGCGCGCCGCATCCGCGCGGAGAGCTGGGGCCGCGGCGCCGTGCTCGTGGCGCTGACGGGCTGGGGTCAGGATGTGGACCGCGTGCGCTCGCGTGAGGCGGGGTTCGACATGCACCTGGTGAAGCCGGTCGATCCCGCCATGCTCTGCGACATGCTGGTCACGCACTAGAAGCGGCCGGCGCGCACTCTCGCTCCGCCGAGGGGACGTAGCTCGAACCTGTGCTCTTCGAGGCGACTCGCTACTTCAAATCCTGATCGCGAAAGCCAAACAACCGCTTCTTGTCCTCATCCGTAGGCTGCGGTGCCGAGCTCATGAGATCCGCGCCGACGGCCGCGCCGCGTTGCACGGCCGGGCGTGCGCCCACGGATCCGAACCAGCGCTTCACGTTCGGGAAGTCCTCGAGTCTCTGGCCCTGCCACTCGTAACGCACCACCCACGGCCACGCGGCCATGTCGGCGATGGAGTATTCGCCCGCGATGTATTCGCTCTTGCCGAGCTGCGTGTCGAGCACCTTGTACAGCCGCGCGACCTCGGTCTGGAAGCGATGCATGGCGTATTCGACCTTCTGCGGTGAGTACTTGAGGAAGTGATGCGCCTGGCCGGCCATCGGGCCGAGGCCGCCGACCTGCCAGTACACCCACTGCAACACGCGATACTTGCCCGGAGCGTCGGACGGCAGGAATCGGCTGGTTTTCTCGGCGAGATACTGCAGGATGGCGCCGGATTCGAAGATGGCCAGGCCGTCGTCGACAATGGCCGGCATCTTGTTGTTAGGGCTGATCGCGAGGAATCCGGGCTTGAACTGGTCGCCCTTGTTGATGTTGACGGGGATTACCCGATACGGAAGACCCGTTTCTTCGAGCATGATGGTGATCTTCTTGCCGTTGCCGGTTGGCCAGAAATACAGGTCAATCACGTGGGATCTCCGCGTCGGATGTCGGGAAACGGACGCCAGAGTATATTGCGGCGTGCTCGGCGGATATTGACGGGGAGGGAAACGACATGCCTGCAGGGGTGCAACGAAACCCAGACGAAGAGCTGCGCCCGGTGCTCGAACGATTGCTCGCCACGCGGCGCGCGAAGGTCGAAGCCACGCAGGGCGGCACGCCCAGGGGCATGCGCGTGCTGTTCACGGGCACTTCGGGCCGCAACAAACTGCTCGCCGCGCGCCTGTTCGCGAGCGAACTCGCCGTCGACCTGTTCGAGATCGACCTGCAACGCATCGTGAGCAAATACATCGCGGAGACCGAGAAGAACCTCGATGCGCTGTTCGACGCCGCGAGCGCATCCGACGCCGTCTTGTGGTTCGAAGACTCCGATCACCTGTTCGCCGCACCCGCCAAGGACATCGACGATTCCGGCCGCTTCCCGAGTCTCAGCGTCTCGCGCCTCCGGCAACGCCTCGAGAGCTACAACGGCGTCGTGATGTTAGGCACCCGCGAACGCGCCGAAGTCGACCCGAAGTTCACCCGCCAATGCGACGAGGTCGTCGACCTGTAATGCGGACATTGTCTCCAGGCCTGCCGGCCACGCCCGTCCGCGCAGACGCCTGACCATCGCCGGAACTCATCGCGCCCCCATCGAGGTCTGTCCCCGTTTGCCAGGAAACGGGGAATGTCCCCATTTTTCGTCCCACACGTGTAGTCCGCGCAGCCGACAGAAATGTCGGCAGCCTCCCACCTCGCGTCCGTCCTAAGGCCTGCATTGCCCTGACGCACGACCAGCAATGATGTCTCCATCCCGGCGCAGGTACCGGGGGGCTTCCCAGGAGATATCGAATGCTTCATTACGCGGTCGTCTTTTTCGTCATCGCGCTCATTGCCGCGATATTCGGCTTCGGTGGCATTGCAGCGGGAGCCGCCGGAATCGCGAAGATCCTGTTCTTCGTGTTCCTGGTGCTTGCGCTAGTCAGTTTTATCGCCAACACGGCCAGGAGATGAGAGGTACCCATGCAGAAATCCAATAGCTTTGTCAGTGCGGTCATGATCGTCGTCAGTCTGGCGATGGCGGCGTGCGCATCCACGCGTACGACCAAGTCGGCAGGCGAGCAGATCGACGATTCGGTGACGACGGGACGCGTGAAAGCTGCGCTGATCGCGGACCCGGTGACCAAGGCTCACCAGATCGACGTTGAAACGTTCAAAGGAACCGTTCAGCTCAACGGCTACGTCGACTCCAAGGAAGGCAAGGCTCGCGCCACGACCGTTGCGAAGAACACCACGGGTGTGAAGAGCGTGCAGAACAACCTGTCGGTTCGCACGGAGGACCGGTCGGGTGGGGCGGTCGTCGATGATGCCGCGATCACCACGAAGGTGAAGACGGCGCTCGCCGGGGACCCGCGCACGAAGGCGCACCAGGTGAACGTCGAGACGCACGAAGGCGTCGTGCAACTGTCGGGTTTCGTCGACAACGCCGAAGCCAGGCAGACGGCCGAGCAGCTCGCGCGCAACGTGGATGACGTGAAGAGCGTCGACAACGAGCTCAGCGTCAAGAAGTAAGCCTTTCACCGAGGCTGTCACAAACGCGGGGCCGGGGTGCATACTCCGGCCTCGTGTTTTTCTGCGGGAGTGCACACGGTGAAACCCGAGAACCGCATCGAACGCTTCGCCACGCACTGGCAGAAGACGTACACCCACGAGCCTTACTACCGCGCGCGTTATTCCTGGGACGACTTCGAACCCGTTTATCGTTACGCGTACCGGGCGTGGGAGGAGAATCCGCTCGCGAGTTTCGAGGACCTCGAGGCTCGGCTCGAGGCCGGCTGGGACATCGCGCGCGGGAAATCCAGGCTCGGCTGGCAGGACGCGCGGCCGATCGTGCGCGCCACGTGGGGCTGCGCCGAGAAGATCCTTAGTAGTTAGGAGTTCCGTGGGCGGCAACTCCGTCCACCGGCCTCGCGGCCGGCGGACGGGCCACCGGTGGACCCTGGACGCGAAAGGTTTCGAGGGGAGGGGCTCGTCGCGACACGGGATCCTCACACCACTGGACCGCACCAGTATGGCGCTCGGCGTGCCCTGAGGCGTCGGGTGGGAATGCCGGCTTGGGGTCGGCCCTTTCCTACAGGGCCTGCGCTGCATTTCCGAGTGTTAGGCCCCGGGCTGCGGTACATTCTGCCCGGCACACCCGAGGAACAAACATGCACGCATCCGCCAAACAACCCGAGCTCGAGTCCGCGGTCGAAAAGGCCGTCGATCCGGGTGTCGATGAACTGAATCGCATCGTGGCCCAGGCCGAAGAACTGCTGAGTTCGCTCGGCGACGGCGGCGACGAGGCCGCCGACGCCGTACGCGCCCGTGTCACGGAGACGCTCGAGCAGGCGAAATCGCGGCTCGCGGCCACGGCGGAGGAGTCCGTCAGGATCGCCGAGTCGTTCGCCGATAAGGCAGACCGGTACGTGCACTCGAATCCCTGGCAGTCGATTGCCCTCGCGGCGCTGCTGGGCAGCGTGCTCACGTTGCTGGTCACCAAGTCCTCGCGTCGCCCGTGATCAGCGCCGCCGGTGACCCCTCTGGCATCGGGCCGGGCAACGATCACAAGGGACCGACCCGCGCGCTTCTGCAGCACCTGTTGAGGATGCTCGAGACGCGCGTGGACGCCGCGCGTATCGCCGCGCAGACCGAGGTCCATGCCGTCCGGAGCCGGCTGCAGCTCAAACTACTTGCCGCCGTGGCGCTGATCGTCGCGCTGTGGGCGGCCATCGTGCTGATCGCGGTCGCGTTGCCGCCGCACCTGCGGGTCCCGGTGCTCTCCGGCGTCGTTGCGCTCTTCGCGATCGGCGCGGTCGTGGCCTGGATCATGGGCAGCCGCGAAAGACGGCGCGACGAGCCGGGTTCGCTGAGCTGGTTCGTCGACGGACTCAAACTCGATCTGGAAGTATTCGGGCGCGCGATGGAACGCGGCGCCGCACAGGCCACGGCGCGGCCATCCGACGAGCCGCCACCCGAACAGCCCGTGCCGCCTGCGCCGCAGGATGGCCAGGGTCCGTCCACGACGAACCGGAGTCCGCCCAGTGACCTCGCCGCGTGAGCGCGCCCGTCTGCTCGATGCGGAGATGCAGCTGCAGCGGTCGTGGCTCGAGATGTCGCTGCGCGATTTCGGCTCAGGCGGTCAAGCCGGAGTATTCGCGGGACTGACTCCGTTCAAGATCGGGGCGAATTTTCTCAAGTATCGCTCCGTGTGGCTGCTCGCGCTCAGCGTACTCGCAAGGATCTATCGTCGCCGCGCACTCAAGGTGAAGCCATGAATGGAAATCTGAAAGCCGGCTCCGGCAACTTCGCGTACATCTCCGATCTCAACGCGCTGCGCGATCGGGCGCGCGAGCAGATCATGAAGGGCGCCGTGACGCCGAGCTTCCCCGAGGCGGATCGCAAGGCGATCGTCGAACTGCTCAACACCGCGCTCGCCACGGAGATCGTGTGCGTATTGCGCTACAAGCGGCACTACTACGCGACGCATGGAATCCGGGCGAAATTCGTGTCAGCCGAATTCCTCGAACACGCCAACGAGGAGCAGGCCCACGCGGACCAGATCGCCGAGCGCATCGTTCAGCTCGGGGAAGATCCTGATCTGAACCCTGCGACACTGCTGTCGCGCTCGCATTCGGAGTACGATGAAGCGACGTCGTTGAGAGAGATGCTCGAGGCAGACCTGATCGCCGAGCGCATCGCGATCGAGAGTTATCGGGAGATGGTGAATTTCATCGGCTCGAAGGATCCGACGTCACGGCGTTTGATGGAGTCGATTCTCGCGCAGGAAGAGGAACACGCCGAAGACCTCGTCGATCTGCTGGAGGATGTTCCCAAGGATTGATTGATCGATTGGTAGCTCTCGATGAGGGGCTTGCGGGGGTTTTGATGGCAGTCGTGAAGAAGTCGGGCGAGCGCCCGGCGACTACGGCGCGCACGCGCGATCTCGAATCGGAGGTCGCGGCGCGAACCGAGGAGCTTTCGTCGTTATCGGCACATCTCCAGACGTCGGTGGAAGCGGAGCGCTCCGCGCTCGCCAGGCTGCTGCACGACGAGCTGGGCGGCATGATCACCGCGGCGAAAATGGACATGGCGTGGCTCAGCGCGCGCATCGGGAAGGATCTCGACGCGGAGAGTCACGAGAAATTCCAGTCGGTGGTGCAGATGCTCAACCAGGCGATGGTGCTCAAGCGGCGCGTCGTCGAGAGCCTGCGGCCGTCGCTGCTCGATCATTTCGGGCTCGCGGTGGCGCTGCGCAGCCATTTCGAGGAGCAGTGCAACCGGGCGGGCATCGAATACGTCGGCACGCTGCACGAGGAGCCGCTCGAGCTCTCGCCCGAGGCACAACTCGTGTTGTTCCGTGTCGCGCAGGACGCTCTCAACAACGTGTTCGCGCGCGGCAGCGCCAAACACGTCGAGCTCGTGCTCGAGGGGCAGGACGACGACGGTTACCTCGTGGAAATCGGCGACGACGGCGACACCACGCACTCGAGTACCGCGCGTACGACGCTCGGCATGCGTCAGCGCATGCAGGGCATCGGGGGAACGTTGGATGTCGAAGTCGCGCCCGGGCAGGGCAGCCGGGTCAGGGCTTTCGCCCCGCGATCCCCAGCAGGATCGGAATGAGCTGATCGATCTCGCGCATCTTGTCGAGGAAGTGATCGGCGCCGGCCTGCATGCAGCGCTCGCGCACCGTCGGCAGGTCGTAGTTGGTGAGCACGATGATCCACACGTGGCCACCGTCCTTGCCGGCGTCCTTGTTCTTCGCGCGCGCCTGGCGGATGACGCCGATGCCGCTGCCGGGGCGCAGCTCCACGTCGACGACGATCACGTCGTAGGGGATGGTATCGAGTTTTTCGACCGCCTCGGATTCGGCGGCCGCGAGTCCCGTCACCTTGAAGGCCGCATGCTGCGAGAGCATGTTTTCCAGGCGTCCGCGCAACAGCGGCGAATCCTCGACCAGGAAGATCCGCAGTGGCGTGCCCGGCACGCCGTTCTTGCGCGGTACGTTGCCGGGTGCCGAGCGAGGTACGGAAAACGTTGTCGCCTGGCCCGTTTGCTGCTCGTGCTGCATCAGCCCGTCCATGTCCGTTCAATCGAACAAACTATTGAACGAGATTATTTCGCAGCGCATAAGTGGTTATGTCGGCGTTACTCTTCATGGACATCTTCTCGAGGATCCGGCTTCGGTAGGTGCTGACCGTCTTCACGCTCAGGAAAAGACGACTCGCAATTTCCGACACCGATTCGCCTTGCGCGAGCTTGCAGAAAATCTGGAACTCGCGCTCGGAGAGGATGCTGTGGAGCGGGGCGTTGGGATCGCCGCGGACGCCTGCCACGAGCAGGTCCGCCAGGTCGGGACCGACGTAACGGCCGCCGCGCGCCACGGTACGGATCGCGCGGAACAGCTCGGATTCCTCCGTGCCCTTGCCGACGAAGCCGCTCGCGCCGCCACGCAACACGTTCAGGCCGTACTGCGCTTCGGGAAATGCGCTCAGGATGAGCACCCCCACCGATTCGTAGTGCGCCTTGGCGTGCTTGAGCACGTCGAGGCCGGATACGTCGGGAAGTGACAGATCCAGCAGCAACACTTCGATCGTGTGCTGGCGGAGTTGCTCCATCGCTTCACGGCCCGAACCTGCTTCGGCCACCACGGCCAGGTCCGGTTGTCCGTTGATCATCGTTCGTAGGCCGGCACGGACGACCTGATGGTCATCCACGATCATGACTCTGGTGCGATTCATGGGCCGGGATGTCTCCACAACCTGTTGTGTTCTCTCGTGCATGGGGCCGAAGGATACATTTGTCAGAACCTGCACATGTCCGGTGTTCCGGCGGTACCGGGGTCAGCGCAATCCTACACTCCTCGGGCTCAGCCGACAGCGCGCGACCGGGCCGGGGCCGCGCTCGCGTGGTCGTAGAGGTCCTGCGCGTGCGCCCAATTCACGACGTTCCAGAACGCTTCGATGAATTCCGGGCGTCGGTTCTGGTACTTGAGGTAATAGGCGTGTTCCCAGACGTCGAGGATCAGGATGCAGGTGCGCTCGCCGGGCTTGAGCACCTCGTGATCCTTGAGCGACACGATGTCGAGTTGACGCGTCACGTGTTCGAAAGAGAGCGCGGTCCAGCCGTTCGAGAATTGTTTCGCCGCGGTCTCGGAGAACCGCTTGCGGAAATTGTCGACCGAGCCGAAGCGGCGCTGGAGCGCATCGCCGAGCGCGCCGCCGGGGCTTTGTCCAGCCGGGGGCGCGAGGCAGTTCCAGAAGATGTCGTGATTGAGATGGCCACCGCCGTTGTTGCGCACCGGCGTCTGCACAGCCGCGGGTAGTTTGGCGACGTCGCGCAGCAGCGTGATCAGCGGGCGCGCATGCAGCGTGCGTTCCGGCTCGAGCGCCTCGTTGAGCTTGTCGACGTAGGTCTTGTGATGCTTGTCGTGATGCACGCGCATCGTCTGCGCGTCGATGTGCGGCTCGAGAGCCTCGTAGGGGTATGGCAGCTCGGGAAGAGAGAACGGAAAAGTCTGTTGCGAGACATCGGTTGCCACGGTCGTCTCCTCGATGGCGTTCGGGATTGCTTCGGGGGTTTGCGGGGAAGGATGCGCCCGTAGCGCCGCGCGGCGAGTCGCCGTACTACGTCGACGCCGGTCAGATTGCTCCGTCGTCGTGGCCGGCCGACGTTGCGCGCGCGCCGCGTCTTCGATCGCGGCCGACGGACAACCACGCGGAATCGCGCCGACGGACGCCCCCCACAGCGAGGCATGGCACTTCCCGGGTGTTGCGCCGCGACCGGCGCAGTAGTTTGCGCGCGTCACAACAGGCTCGAGGACCGACTCATGAAATCCAAGCTCGCAATGTTGCTCGCGACATTCGCCATGGCCTCGCTCGCTCCGGCGGCGTACGCGGACAATCCGGAAGGTTTCTATGCCGGCGCCGGCGTGGGGCGATTCAACGCGCAGATCGACGACGTCCAGGCGGTGGGACCGGCGGTCGACGACTGGGACGAGGACGATACGGCGTACAAGGTGTTCGGCGGCTGGCGCTTCAACGAAATCATCGCGTTCGAAGTCGCGTACATCAACCTGGGTGAACCCTCCGGCGAAGTGGTGCCGGGTTTCAATCTCGACGCATCGGTGGATGGGTTCGCGCCTTACGTGGTCGCGACGATTCCGCTGGGGATCTTCGAGGTGTACGGCCGGCTGGGTTACTACTTCTACGACGCCAACCTCGCGACCGAAACGGTCGCCGGCGGCCGCGTGGAATTCGACGAGGAGTCCGAGGACTTCGTCTATGGCGCGGGAGTGGGCCTCGATCTGCTCGACCACATCAACGTGCGGCTGGAATACGAGCGGTTCGACCTGCAGGGCCTGGACGACACCGACGCGATCTGGCTGACCGGCGCGTGGCGCTTCTGACCAGACAGGGACGCGCCCAGGGACGTGGCGCGACGCGCGATCACGGGTGGGCTGTGCCGCCCGTGGTCGCGCGCTTGTCGCGGATCGCGTCGAGCAGTAGTTCGAAGTCGCCGCTCTTCGGGACGTACGCGTCGGCGCCCGCCGCGAGCGTGTGACGGATCATCTCCGGGTGTGCGTGCCCCGAAAATACGACGATGGTTATCTTGCTGCCGCTGCCGCGCACGGTCTTGAGGACGTCGATGCTCGAACGACCCTGCAGTTCGAGGTCGAGCACCAGCACGTCGGCATTCTGTTCGGTGGTGCTCGCAATGACGGTATCGACGTCGTTCGCGGTGCCCACGCAACGCAGGTCTGGCTCCGCGGATACGAGGGTGACGAGGAGATCACGCAGGTCTTCGTTGTCCTCGGCTATGAGGACTCGCAGTGGAGGCGCGTTCATATGATGCGTATGACCCGGACAGACAGCCTGTGACTACGCGAGGGACGCGTATTGTGAAGCAAACCGGGATACGAAACGAGCCTTACCAGGGGCGTTCGGGCCCGCGCTCCGGCCTGTCGTCAAGCGACGACGAGTAATTCTCGTGGCGCAGGGAGTCGATGACCGCGCGCAGCTCCAGCAGCCGATCCAGTTTGAACTGGTCGAACTCCGCCGGGGAAATGCCGACCGCGGACAGCTCACGGAACGTGCGCCGGCCGTCTTCGAGTCTCATGGGTCGCATCGATGCCATGGGTGGAGTCTGCCCGAGCGGGCGAATCCGCGAAGTTTCGCGGGGACTGAAAACGGCGTAGGACATGGCCGCTCGGCGCGTCCAACCCGCTCGTTTTCGGCTGAAATGGTCACACCCGGAGGTGGACGATGAAGAAGCCAGCCAAAGCGAAGTCGAAAGGGAAGACGAAATCGAAGGTGCAGGGCGAGGGCGATTACGAAGCCGCGCGCCGCTACCGCAAGCGTACGAAGCAGTACCTCGAAAACAACGACGTGAAGAAGGCCGCCGTACGAGCGCGTCCGAAATCCAAGGGTGAGGCGCGTTCGCTGATGGCCGCCGAGGCGGCGGGACGGCGTCGCGCGAAGGGAGAGGATCCGGCGCTCAGGCGCCGTCAATCACCCCGGGTGGAGCCCTCGACACGCGGCCGGACGTCGCGGAACTAGTCAGTCGAAGAACTTGCGAAGCGCCTGGTAGGTAGCGTCAGGCGCTTCTTCGGCGAGCATGTGACCGCTATCGATGTCCTCGCCGCGCACGTCGTTCGCCCAGTCCTTCCAGATGCCCACGGGGTCATACCACTTCGGTATGACGCCCTTGGTGCCCCACAGCACCAGGGTGGGGCATTCGATCCTGCGGGTGCCGCGATCGGCCTGGTCCTGCTGGAAATCGACACTCACCGCGGCGCGATAGTCCTCGCACATGGCATGGATGGCCGCCGGGTCGCGCGCGTTCTGCAGGAAGTCCTCGTAGGCCTCGTGATCCGAGAAGGCCTGCCCATGGCGGAACAGCAATGCGACCGGATCCGCGCTCAGCACGCGCTCGGGTAGCGGATGCGGCTGCGCGAGGAAGAACCAGTGCCAGTAACCCATGCCGAACTTCCAGTCAGCGCGCCGCAGCGTATCGCCGGTGGGCACGATGTCGAGCACGGCCAGTTTGGTCACCGCGGTCGGCGAATCGAGCGCCAGCCGATAGGCGCAGCGGCCGCCGCGATCGTGTCCGGCGACGTGGAACTTGTCGAAGCCCAGCTGCTTCATGACTTCGAGCTGGTCGCGCGCCATCGCGCGCTTGGAATACGTTTCGTGATTGGCGGAGGACTCGGGCTTGCTGCTGCCGCCGTAACCGCGCAGGTCCGGACAAACTACCGTGTAGTGCTCGGCGAGGCGCGGGGCCACCTTCGACCACATCGCGTGAGTCTGCGGAAAGCCGTGCAGCAGCAGCAGCGGCGGACCGGATCCGCCCATGCGCAGACGGATGGTGACCTCGTCGGTCTCGACGTGCTTCAGCGTGAACCCATCAAACACGGCAGCCTCGGTGGTGGCTCAGTTGCGCGTGGCGAGTACCCGGAAGCGTCGTGCGACGCGTTCCCCCTCGTCATCCACGAGCGTGAGTATGTGCTCGCCGGGGTCCATGTCCAACGATTGCCGGTGAAAAGTGTGCGTTTCGCCAAGGTATCGGTCGTCGAGATGCCAGTAGATGCGGGCATCCCGGCGGCGATGGACGGCCTCGAAAACGGTTCTGCCGCGAGTGCCGTCCAGTTCGTCGGGGATCAGTACGCTGGCGTTCTTGTCTGGATAGATGAATGCGAGGGCGGGCGTGCCACGTTGCCCCTGACAATCCGCGCGCAACGCCGGCAGGGGCCGGTACTCGGCATGACCACGGCGGTACCAATATTCCTCGGCCGGCGGGAGCACGAACCAGTTGGCGTGGACCATTCGAGAAGGGGACTCGCAGCTGCCGTCGACTCGCTGGTTCTTCGCATCGAGGTGGACGCGCAGGTTGTGAGGGCTGAGCAGCGCGAAGTGGCTGTCCCTGGGCATCCAGATGCGATCCGGGGCGCATTGTTCGGTAGCGAGGTAGCCGTCGTTCGCGCACACGTCTATCTGTTCGAGGGCGTGTGTGGGCGCGTCGAGCCAGCGCGTCGACGGCAGGTTGTTGAACAGCGCGAACAACAGCGGCGCGGCCATGGTCGAGCCCGTGAGTCCCGGGCGGCCTTCACCGGTTGCGTTGCCCACCCACACGCCGATCGTGTGGTGGCTCGTCGTGCCGACCGCCCAGCCGTCGCGCAGTCCCCAGCTCGTGCCGGTCTTCCACGCGATGGCGCGGCTCGTCGCGAAGTTCTTCCAGTGGCTCTCCTCGCCGGGGCGCGGCACCTCTAACAAGGTATCGAGCGTGAGCCAGGCCGCGCCTGTCGAGATCGCCGAGGGGCCACGGTCGGAGGAGGGCAAGTCGCGCAGCGCCGTGAGCGTGCGGAAACGCGGCGTCGGATCCGCGAGCCCCGCGCGCGCGATGTGGGTGAGGCCCGCGTACATCGAGGTGATGTCCCAGAGATTGCCCTCCGCGCCGCCGAGGATGAGTGCGAGACCGTAGTCGTCGGCGGGCCGCGTGAGCGTGGTCATCCCCGCGTCCCGCAGCACGTCCGCGAAGCGCGCGATGCCGTAGGTCTTCAACATGCGCACCGCGGGAATGTTGAGCGAATGCGCCAGCGCCTCGTCCGCCCGCACCGCGCCGCGATACTGCCGATCGAAGTTCTCGGGCGTGAACCCCTCGTAGTGAGTCGGCACGTCCGCCAACAACATGCGCGGCGTCAACGACCCATCGTCGAGCATCGCCGCGAACAGCATCGGCTTGAGAATGCTCCCCGTACTCCGCGGCCTGCGAATGATGTCCACGAAATGGGGACATTCCCTGTTTCCTAGCAAACGGGGACAGACCTGCCCGTTGCCGACATAGGCGAGCACTTCGAAGGTCGTGTTGTCGACTATCAACGCGGCGGCGTTGTTGACGTTCTGCCGCGCTAGATTGGTGGTGTGTTCCTGAACGAGGTGCGTCGCCTCGGCCTGCAGGCGCGCATCGAGGGTCGTGACGAGGCGGTGACGGTCGGGATACTGCGCGCGCAGGGTCTCGAGCAGATGCGGCGCGAGATTCGGCAGGTCGTGCGGCGCGGCGGTGAGCGGTTCGCTCAGCGCGAGTTCGAGATCGAGCGCAGAGAGATCGCCGGCCGCGTGCAGTTTGCGCAGCACGAAGTCGCGCCTGGTCTCGAGGCGCTCGCGATTGCGCTTGAGATGAACCAGGGACGGGTTGTTAGGTAGCACGGCCAGCGTCGCGGCCTCGGCCCATGACAGCGCCGCCGCGTCCCGTCCGAAGTATCGCCACGCCGCGGCCTCGAGTCCCACCACGTTGCCGCCGAACGGGGCGTGCGCGGCGTAGAAATTCAGGATCTCATCCTTCTCGTATGCCGTTTCGAGCCGCAACGCGAGCAGGGACTCCATGATCTTGGCGCCCAGCGTGCGGTCGCCGTGGCCGTTCGTACCTGCGCGCGCAAGTCGCGCGAGCTGCATCGTGATCGTGCTGCCGCCGCTCACCACTCGACCTTGCTGCAGGTTCAGCTTCAACGCGCGCGCCACCGCGAGTGGGTCCACGCCGTGGTGGTCCTCAAACCGTTTGTCCTCGAACACGATCAGCGCGCGCTGGAACTTCTCCGGCACCGTGTCGCGCGCCGGGAAGCGCCATTGGCCATCTGCCGCGATTCGCGCGCCCAGCAGCGTGCCGTCACGCGCCTCGAGCACATACGACAGCGGCTGGTCGAACAGTGTCGTCGGAAGCACTGCCCAGAACGCCACGCCCGCCGCCGCGCACGCGACGAGCGTCGCGGCCGCGATCCTTCGCAGCCGTCGCCAGGCGGGGGAGACGATGAAGGCAACCATGCTCATGCGCGTGCGCTCATGCTCCGGGGCTCATGTCTGGGCTCATGCTGCTGTTCACTTCCGCGCCACCACCTCGACCCACTGTCCCTTCAGCCGCGCTTGTTGCGTGGCGTCGTACATCGCCTCCGCCGAGAGCCCGGGTAGATAGTAGCGACCGAGGTACGCCGCATTCAGCCGTGTGCGGAACGTGATCGTGTCCCCGGCGCGCAGCGAGAAGTACTGCATCACGCGGTCATCGCGGATGTCAATGTACTCGGCGGCCTTGCGCGTCGCATCCGCCGAGCCATCCGGCCCCCACCACCAGGTTGTGCGGCGCGGCTGCGCAGATGTCACGGTGCCGAGCGGATCGCCGCCGTCCATGCGCTCGTTGCGGATCTCCCAGCCGGCCGGCACGAGTTGCGTCAACGCGAGGTTCGTCAGACGCCGCGAGCTCACGTTGCGCACCGTGATGTCCGCGATCAGGTCGCTGCCCTGGATGACCCGGCTCACGCTCGGCAGCGGACTACCCGCCGCATCGGAGTAGCTGATCTCGAGCTCGAGCCCGTTCGACGCCACGTCCTCCTCACCACTGCGCGCGATACCACGCACGGCGGTCGTCACGTGCAGCGCACGGCCGGAGCTGTTGCGCAGCACGAGCGGCATTCCCGCCGCGGACGGCGCGGGTAGTTGGACCACGACCACCGGCGAGTCGCCCGTGATCTTCACCGGCCGCGCCTTGCCCGCCGTGTACTCGAACGTGAACGGCTCCGGCGGCTTCGCCTGTGCCCAGCGCGCCACCGATACCAATGCGAACGCGACCGACTGCGTGCTGTGCCACGTCCCATCGGCGAGTTCAGCCGACACCTGGTCGACGAGCCGAACCGCCTCGGCTTCACGCCCCATCAACGCCAGCGCCTGCAACACGATCGCGCGGTCACGCAGTCGCGAGCCGAACGTATATTCAGCCGCCGGGCCGACGATCACGTCCAGCTTCTCGCCCTTGACCAGGGCCGCCGCCGCATCAGGCTGGTTGGCCAGCCGGTACGCCGCCGCGAGCAACCAGCGCTCGCCCGCGGACATCGTCGCCGACTCGCGCAGCCGGTTCATCGCGCCGAGCTCCGGCTGCTGCGCCAGCGCCAGCGTGTACAGCCGGTACGCCTGCGCATAGCGCGCCGCCTCGGCCACACCCGCGCTGATGCTGCTGGCATTGCGCAACGAGCTCGCATCCCAGCGCTGCGCCGCGCCTTTCTGGTAGCGCAGCCACGACGCCTTCATGTCCGCCGGCACGTCGAATCCCGCCCGCTCGGCCTCGAGCAGGAAGTGACCCGCGTACGTCGTGCCCCAGTCGTCGCGCCACCCGAGCCCGAAGTCCGTCGACCAGCCACCCGGCCAGTACACGAAACCGCCGTTCGGCTGCTGGAAACCACGCAGCCGCGCGATGCCGGCGCGCACGTTGCTTTCCACCTCCGCGCGGCGTTGCTCGTCGAGCTCGAGCAGCGCCGGTAGATAGACCTGCGGGAACGCGCCCGACGTCACCTGCTCGAGGCAGCCGTGCGGGTAACGGATGAGGTAGTCGAGCCGCCCGTCGAGGTTCAGCGGTGGGAGCGAGGACACCTCGAGTGTCGCCGTGTGTGTGCCCTCGAGCCCGAAGCCCTTGATCGTCTCCGACCACGAGCCGCCGGCCTCGGCCTTGCCGCGCACGATGCGCGTCACCGGCACGTTCGGACTGCGTACCTCGAGCCAGATGTCCGCCTCGGCGCGATGTTTGCCGCTCGTGGCGATCACGCGGATCTTGCCCGCACCGAGCCTGGCGCCCGACTTGAGCGAAAGGAACCCGAGTTTCTCCTCCGGCTTCGCGAAGGTGAGGGCGGTCGACTTCACGCCCACGGGCGTGAAGCGGCCGTCCAGTTCCATGCTGAGTGTGACGTCCTTGATCGACGCATCACCCGCGAACACGGACACCGGCATCGTGATCGATTCCTCCGGCCCGACCACGCGCGGCAGCGTCGGGAGGATCATGAGCGGCTGGCGCACGAACACGGATTTCTCCGTCGAGCCGTACGCGCTGCCGTCGCCCGCGACCAGCATGACCCGCACCGCGCCGACGTACTGCGGCAGCGTGACTTCGTGCGAACGTTTCTCGCCCGCCTTCAACGCGAACGGCCCGAGGAACTTCACGACCGGCGGAAAGCGCGACTTCGACTTCTCCGGGTCCACCTTTTCTGCGCCATCCGAACCACCGAGCGCGAGCAGTCGATCCAGCTCACCGCCATAGGCGCCCGCGACGTCGTCGAACAGGTCCCAGGTCGCCACACCCAGCGCCTCGCGCTTGTAGAACTCCGCGTGCGGGTTGGGCGTCTTGAAATTGGTCAGCCCTAACAACCCCTCATCGACCACGGCGAGCGTGTAGTTCATCGCGCGGCCCGAGGTCTCGGACACCTGGATGGACGCCTTGGCGGCCGGCTTCCATTCCGCCGCGGTCGTGACCACCGGCGCGATCTTCGTCGCCGGGTCGCTGACCTTGAGCGGGATCACGCCGTACAGGCGGATCGGCCGGTCGTTGTTCTTGCCGGCGTGCGGCTGCACCAGCGTCACCGCCGCGTACACGTTCGGCGCCATGTCCGCCGTGATCGGGATGTTCACGCGGTTCTGCTTCGGCTTCGCCTCCAGCCAGCGGTACTCGATGATTCGGCTGCCCGTCTCGAGCGTGAGCAGCGCTCGGCCCTGGCTCGCCTCGGGTAGCTGGACGACCGCCGTCTCGCCGACCTTGTATTCCTCCTTGTCGGAGGTGAGGGTGAGGATGTTCGCCGCGGGGCCGGACTGGTCACGCGCGTTACCGGCCCAGCTCGGCCAGTCGATATAGAACGTGCGGCCGGTGCAATGACCGCCGTTCACGTCGCACACGCGCAATAGATAGCGGCCCCATTCGGGATACTTGATCTCGAACGTCCACTGACCCTTGCCATCCTTCGTGGCGACCGTGTCCGACTGGATCATCGACTGGCTCTCGCCCTGCGCGTACTGCGCGAGCGAGTCGCCGTTCTGGTCCCACCACCATTTCCACTGGATCTTGTAGAGCGCCACCTGCAGCTTGTCGACGCTGACCGGCTTGCCGGCCGCATCGAGCGTCGCGAGCTCGACGACGTGTTTCTGGTCGGTCAGCAGCATGTCGCGCGCGACGTCTCCCTTCGGCATGCGCAACCCGACATAGCGGTCGAACGCCGCGATCGTGCGCGTCTCGCGCGCGATGCTGAACGCGCCGCCGCTCTCGAACACGCGCGTGACGAACGTGGCGGACAACATGCCCGGCACGTCCTTCGGTAGTTCGAGCCGCTTCTCGAAACGCACCTTGCCGTCGTCGTCGAGGTTGCCGTCGAACAACGCGAGCGGCTGACCCGAGAACGAACGCGCCGGATCGTCGAAGATGAAGTCCGTGTTGCGCGTGAATCGCGTGGTCGTCGGCTTCAGCGTCAGCTCGATCGCCGCGCGCAGGTTCGCCGCCGTCGCGCCGGACAGCCATTGCGCGGAAAGCGCGGCCTCGAGCGGGTTGCTCTCGAGCACGTCGCCCGGCCCGAGGTCCAGGTCGATCTTGAGCCGGTTAGGCATCACCGTTTCGACCTTCAAGGTCTTGCGGAACGACGTGCCGCCCACCAGCGCCGTCGCAGTCCAGTCACCGGTCAGCGCATCCGGCTCTGTCTTGAGCTCGAAGGCGTAGAACTGTCCCACCGGCGCCGTGTTCGTCACCGTCTGTACGAGCTGGTTGCGCGGATTGCGCAGCTCGATGGTCACGGGGTGGTTGGCCGGCAGCGTCTTCTGCTTGTCCTGAAGCGCGAACGTCAGGTAGATGGAGTCGCCCGGGCGCCACACGCCGCGGTCGCCGTACAGATATCCCTTCAGCCCATTCACCACCGCTTCGCCGCCCACGTCGAAGTGGCTGACGGGCAGGGCGCTGCCGTTGCTCACGCGCAGGTAACCCTTGCGACCGTTCTGCGTCGCGATCAGCGCGTACGGCTGGCCCTTCGGCGCGAGCTCGACCAGGCCGTCGCGGTCCGTGCTCGCCGAGGCCAGCACCTGGTTCTGGTAGTTGATCGCGTCGACCTTGACGCCCGCGAGCGGCGCCGACGTATCCAGCGCCGTGGCCGCGATCAGTAGTTTGCCGCCGGCGCCGCGCTTGGCCAGCAAGCCGATATTCGACGCCAGCAGGTTGCGCGTGGCGCGGATGCCCTGCGCGTAGCGGTAGTAAGACGCGCTGCAGGGATTGTCGCGCTGGTTCCAGTCGATCGATTCCCCGTCCCAGTAGTCCTGGTAGTAATCCCAGTTGGTCGGGTCGTAGGTGTCGCCGTCCTCCTGGTT